>PAVT01000025.1 GCA_002713165.1 Verrucomicrobiota bacterium | reverse complement strand
GAATATCATTGTAACCAAATGCTCGTAAGTCGTGAACTTTTTAGTGTATTTATCACTTTGATGCTTTTCGGCTGTCCGATAAATATCTTTAGGGGAAATGAAATTTAAAACCTGTTTGATAATTGGATGACCACTAAAATTTTTACTTTTATTCATATATTGAGTATTGTAGTAAAAACAAGATAAAAAAAGCGGGACTTCCTTTTTAGGAAATCCCGCTTTTTATTTTGTTTTATCGGACACTATTGGATTTTAATCAGGAAATAAGGGCATTTTTATGAAGTATGAAACGATAATCTTTAGCTCGATTAGATAAGCAAGTCTTATTACTCTACTTTCTTCAATCGCTTCTTCTGACACAATGGCTTTTGCTTCCATTTCTAAGCGAACTTATGTTTCATCTAATATATATTGCCTAGATGCACAATGGGTGAATTCAATAATTTGTTTTCCAATTCTTCAAGGACATCTCATACCAACGACAAGGTATGTCTTCAAAGGTAAATGGCTCTTTTTCTTGCATGCCAATTCTTTGCAGGATCTTATTGGAGCCTTCGTTTTCAGCATCGGCAGCTGCGCATATTTTCTCCAAGTGCAATTGTTCAAAGCCATACTTCAATGTAAGCACAGCGGATTGGGTGCCATAGCCCTTTTTCCAATGTTTTTGTTTGAAACGGTAGCCCAAATCATAGTAAGGAAAGTCACGGATTTCTGTTTCGTATTTGAGGCCTGCCAAACCCAATAACTCCTCGTCAGATTTACGTATTACTGCCAATCGGCCTACTCCTGTGTCTTTGTATTGGCCATGTACCTTTTGAATTAAACCCATCATTTCATCCATTGATGTTTTTGCAGGCATATGTATATACCGGTATACTTCTGGATCAGATTCCAACTCAAAAAGTGATGCTTCATCTCTAAATTGAAATTTTCGGAGATAAATTTCTTCGTTTTCAATTAACTTTTCCATTCTTCTTTTCATAATCTACACTGGCAAAAACTTTTCCACCAGCTTCTGCATCTAAGTATATCTCTTGACCTTTAAGTAGAATTATTTTCTTCCCTTCCCCTTTCAAGACAGGAATGCTTTCTAAGACCTTCCCATCTTGCTGAATCCGAACAGAAAAAGACGTAGCCCCTTTATTTTCAACAATCGCATTACAATCTTCACCTTCATATGGGTTTACAGTACCATCTTGACCAGCACCTTCCCCAGTCATGAGCATACTTTTAGAAGGTTCCAATTCAAATTCAGTTTGTGCATAGGAAACGGTATTTCCAAGTATGAACAGGGAAATAAAAAGTATACAGTATCTAATTTCTTAAAAGTTAATTAATAGATATTCAATTTTATAAGTAGTGTTTATTGATCTACTTGGAAAACATTTTCACTAGCCATAGCAAAAGATACAGTCCAATGCCAGTGCCGAAAATAAATACGGCAATCACAAAAGCAATGCGAATGAGGGATACATCCCATCCAAGTTTTTCGCTAAGCCAGCCTGATACACCTAAAATCATTTGTAGTGGTTTTAAAATGAACCCTAAAGCTATTGATTTATCATCAAAGAAGAAAAATGCTATAGGATGTTTTGTTGAAGGAGCTGATTGGAGGAATGCCTTTGTTCAATATTTGGCAAAGCAATAATTTTAAGGGATTATTTTAATCGCGAATTGAATTCTAGCGCCTTTTCAATCCAAAAATCAAGGTCTTTATCATCATCAAATCCCTCCACATCAATGAACAAAAATCCACGCATCAACCTGCCAGTAAAGTCCATTTCGCGACTTCCCTTAGTAAAGATTAAACTGTCATGATTTTCTTTTCCAACCCTCACCATCAATCGATCACTTCCTTTTTTTTTGTCAATGTCTAAGCCGACACACATCTTATCCTTGACCATAAAAATGAGTCCACCCATCATTTTTTTCTCTTCAATGGGTCTCACCTCTGACAAGCGCATGCGAATCCGTTCCGCCTGATATTCACTGTAAGCCATAATATTGCTATTTGTCTTCTTCCACCAATTGTTTGATTTGTTGAAGCATATTTTCGAGACCATTTTCAGTATGGCATTTGCCTTCTTCATTGGCAAA
The DNA here is from genome assembly GCA_002713165.1 of Verrucomicrobiota bacterium. Taxonomy (GTDB): domain Bacteria; phylum Bacteroidota; class Bacteroidia; order Flavobacteriales_E; family Vicingaceae; genus PAVT01. Next base: position 14,370 of record PAVT01000025.1, on the reverse strand, counting down.
CCCTTCTTGAAGCCAAGTAAATTCAGACCTATTGGCCCCCAATGAAACAATTTTATAAGAGACCAAAGCGTAATTTCCAGCCTTGTCCTCAAGTCCCGAAAACCCACTCCAATAATTGTATTTCAATACATTAGGTCTATCGTTCTCCAACACATTTCCTTTGTCTTTATACTGCTGTCCATTGTATTCCCCTTGAAAAAGGATGGTACTGCCAACTTTCCAATTTGTCAGGGTTTCAGTACCATAGAGGTATAGCTTGATTTTTTCAGGATTTGTTAAGACTTCCCAAATATCTTCTGGTGTTGAATCGATGATTATGCTTTTGGAGGCCTTTAAGTTTCTGTTCATGATGTGATTTTAAGATCCTTTTCTAGGAATACAATCGGAAATTTAATCAAAACAAAAGTTTTTAAGCCAATTCAATCAATGTAATTACCTTGTGGTAATGATTCATCCACTATTTGATAAAATTATTTTGCCAAACAGTATATGCAGCACGCTCACGTCCATGCTCATCTAAAATTCCGGTGTCCCTCCATATCTGCCCAAGATCTTTTACTTCATTCGGAAAAGTTTGCCATAAAGCATCAAAATCCCGGTGTGCCCACCAGATGATAAAGTCATACTCTTGATTTTTGGCATTTGCAATCAATGTTTCCAAGTACTGCTTTTGCTCATTTTCATTGCCATCAATTGAAACATTTAAATTGGGAATCACCAAGTTTTCTGCAATGTGGGCTGTTTCAACAAAGGCAATGGGCTTGCTTGTTTTTGAATGTAAAAAATCAAGGACTTGTTGAAATTCGGTGGGCGTCTTTAGGTTTTTAAGAAAAGGATAAAAACTTACGGCAAAAAAATCATTTTTATTTGCGTGACTCACAATTTCCTGAATGTATAGCTCAGGATCATTGACATTCGCTTCATAGAGGTTGTGCAAGGAAATTGATTCTGAGACCTTCAAATTTGGGTATGACTGCTTAATTCTTCCGCGGACATCTGTGATGAGGCTCTTGTATGCATCCCATTTAGTAGGAGAGCGGAGTCTAAACTCATTTGCTTCAATTACAATTACAAGATAATTTGGGGCAAAGGCGTTGACTAAATAATCGATGTGTTTAAAATAAGCTTCTCGAATGGAAGAGTCATTAAGGGTGGAATAGGAGGGGACGCTGCCATCAAAGTCTTCGGCCAACTCATCTCTGTTTGAATTGAACAAACTGACCGATAGCAACAACTCTTTGCCAGATATTTTTCGCTGAACACGTCCATTTATTTCATTGGTAAATGCAATGGGCAATGGCAAATTGTTGATCCATGCTTTCCAAGGTATCTTGTTGTCGATATGTTCGGCATAGATGTCACCATTCTTGGCAATAAATGAATATGTCGTGTCAACATCGACAAGTTGGGGTCCATAGCTCCAAGAAGTAAAGCCCATTTTAAACCCTCTTCCTATTTCAGAAGCAATGACTTCCTCCACAGGATTATCGTCATTCGAGCAGCTGAACAGCAAAAAACACAGTAGAATTAAACCTAGTTTAGCCTTCATGACTGCAATAATTTTGTGGACGTTTTCACAATGAAAATGTAAGCAATTAAGCGCTTCTAATTGGATTGAAGTGTGCTATTGCACAGAAATCTTTTTGCTTGTCGAATAGGCAGGAAGGCAAATTGAGCAAAGTGGAGATCAATGAAAATTGATAGTGGCAATATGACTACCACACTTCAATTGGATGGCTATGGTCCTTGTATGGTTTTTGGGGACGACAAAACTCACTTTTTAACTCCTAGGTATTTCCACATTGCTATCAGCACCGATGATCATCCCATGCCTTCGTATTTCTGCCACTTTTCTATACAATATTCAACATTGAAAATCCTAAAAAATGATCAATTTACCACTGGCGGTAGAGCCTTTACTTTCAATAATATCAGGCTTTCCATAAAGATGAATATCCCCAACGTTCTCAATTTTGTATTCCAATTGCCTACTCACATTTACTACACAGTTGCCTTGCGAACTATTTTCTACAAGGGCAAATTCACATAACAACTCTCTCGCATCCACAGACATGATGGCTGTATTCCATAGTTTTAGGGTTTTACTATTTCCTGATAGCTTAAGTCGACCACCACTTGGGAAATTGTTCCAATAATAAAAAGTGTTGCAATTCAACATTAAATCAGCATTGTTTGCCTTACTGCCTAGGACCAATCCAAATTCTTCTGAAGTGATTGGATTTAAATTTTTGATGTTACAACTTTCATTTACTTCCACAAGTTTAAGCGGTTTTGAACGGACAAGAAGTTTAGTGGATGAGTTTTTGGGTGCTGTCCATTTTAATCGTTTGGTATTAGTCAGGCTCAAAATACCTTCTTCTATCTTAAAATCAATGTGTTTGAAAACTGATTCTGGGGCATCTATTTCTATAGCAAAGACACTATCCTCCATAAGTAAAATGTCAAAACTACTGTTAAATTGCACCGTATGAAATTCGTCTAATGGATACACTGAAATGATTCTATCTTCCTCATGAGTGCGACATGCGAGTAAAAAGAGGATGAGGAGCAAGTATGTACAATGTTTCTTTATCATAACTTGATGCCAATTCCAAATTCAGGATAATCCAATATATGTAAATGTGACTTCATGCTTAACCTCACAGAGATTTTTTCTGAAATCCAATACTTGACGATGCCTCTATTGTACATAACATAGCCTTCGACGCGTTCAATTAAACCCAAGTATATGCCAGCTTGGAGACTAAGACTAAAATTGTTATAAACCAAGGATTTAGTTAGGTGTATTCCGGTTTGGAACGAATAGTGGTCTTGAAATTTTTTGTTTTGATCAATGAGTTGATCTTTGATGGAACCATCATAAAATATATCTGCACCCAATCCAATGTGCAATGCTTTAAAGAAAGACTTCCTTTTTTCAAAAGAAAATGACATTGTCTGATAATAATTTGTGGAGAGAGCCCTGCTATGCTTTCCTCCAAAACTGAGAACTATTTCATTTTCGATTGCAGCCTGGTGGTCAGCAATTTCACCCTTAATTCGCTCTGTTATTCTCCCTAAATTCATGCCTACTCCTAAATAGGAACTTAAGTAATTGATACCGAGGTTAGGTTCTGCGGTATTTGCATTTGAAAAATGATCAAATGATACTCCGGACATTAATCGGATTTTATCGGTAATGTCTACACTAATTCCCAACCTCCAATTAAGATGTATGTTATAATAAGAACCAACTGCAACATTCATGAAATTATCTTCTAAATCAAACTTGCGATTTACAATCCCTAGCCCAAGCCCAACTTGAGTGAAAAGATGGAATTTATTTTTATCCATTAAATAAATCCTAAAGAAAGGTGACACAGCCAATTCTCTTCCTAATATTTTGTCATTGCCTAATGTAGAATAAAAAAAAGATAAACCATAGGCAGGATAATTGTACCGTTGCTCCCATTCACTTTTTCCTTTTGTTTCTTTCAGTACATCGAGACCTATAGATCGAGTATAATCATTCGCAATGAGATTGATGAATTGATATTCAGGCAGCACAAAACCAAGATGCGAAGTAAGATTTACAGATAAGTTATCCGAAAATGATTCTTGACTTCTTAAAAACTGAACATTAAAAAACAAAAAAACTGTGAGAAGTATTCTATATACCAATGGATGATAGGATTTAGATTTCACAAATTTCGCTGTGTCGAAAATCAACATAACGGGTAAAAGAGCAGTGACGTCCATCCTCAAAAGTTGCCAAGCAAGATTGCGAAGATACCATGCAGTATTCACTTTCGCTGTCTTGCATAAAGGCTAAACCCGAATCAATCCAAAAAGATGAGCTCGTATTTTCTCTGTTCCACAAAGTTGCAGGTTTGATCATTCTGCCAAAACCCAGGCCGCTGTTAAAAGCACTGCCACGCATATCAAATTTAACGTTATATTCAGATCTGTATTCCATATCCAAGGAAGATCTAAAAAACATTGTGGCCTCCTTTCGAGCCTCGGCATACAATCGTTGCCATTCGTTTTCTGCCAAAGTATAAAAGGTGAAAAAGCAGTCTTCTTCTTGAATGGTAGTGCCCTGACCGTAATAGTCCACAGTATATTCGTCCATATTGTTCATGGTTACACCCTCTTCAGTTCCAAAAGAAAGGGGAATGTTGGTGCTTTTGAAATTGGTAAATGAAAATCCCATGGGCAAATCATTTATATAGGGCTTAAATTCTGCCTTGGTTTCATAAGCCTTTGAGGTTGATTCCAAAATAATGATGCTGTCCGATTAGCTGAACGACGACCAAGAAAAAAGGAAAAAAAGAGATGGTCTTCAGTACTTTCATTGCTGTTCTAAATTACGAAAATAAAATGTTGGTCAGACATTATTGTTTATTTACACCATATACCCTGTAATAAGGGGGGAGTTCTTGCAACAACACCAATTCAAAGTTTTGATCCAAGCCCTTTTCTTCAAGAAATTTAATGCTCTCATCCCATGGTGCATGCCAATCGTCAAGTATAAGAAGGTCTCCTGACTGAATGTAGCTTAAATTTTTGATGTACAATTGTAAATGTACTTTGGTATTGTATGGGTCAATGCCAAATTTTAGATACAAGTAAGGGTCCCCGAAAACAAGTCTTTTATAATTCTTCGGAAATGCCAATTTTTCTGCAGCCTTTTGTTTGGGTTGGAGTGATACCGAGGCATCGAACTCATTGGCTGCTGGATTGGAAGTGAAAGGGAAAATCAAGATATACACCAATACAAAGAATCGAAGAGCTGAGCGAAACGTTTTCTTGTGCACTCGACCCAATAGTTGAAATCCATAAAGCGCAATTATTGCCATCAAAGGAGTTACAGCGGCAAAAACCCTTTTAAGTCCCATAGAATTGAAAATGCCAAAGGTCCAAAAGATGGAATGGCCTATGAAAAAAACTAAGAAATAGACCAATATCATCAGTGGAACAATAGAAAGTTTAGTACGTTTTTTTACGATTCTGTAGAGTATAAATGTAAGTCCACACCAAAAAAGAACCATTAGTGGAATGCCCATAACATAGGTCATTTTGTCAAAAAAATGGGTCCACGGCCCCGAACCATATGGGCTACTTGCATGAGCGTAAGGGATTTGCTTAAAAACCCACAACAAATTTTTACCATAAAATGCTCCTGCGAGAGTGAATGTAGCATGTCCTACAATTAACAAACCCATAGTTTTATAGCGTTTGTTGTAGAGTTCTACCAAACCGTAAATGCCCAATAATATCAACCCTTCTGAACGTATAAAAGGCACAAAAGAGAGCAATAAAGCGGCTTGCCCATAGTGCTTCTTTTGCAACAAAGTCAAATGAATCAATACAAAACAAGCAAAAAGTGGCTCAGTTAAACCACTAAAAGAAGTACTCAATGTTAATGGGAACAATAAATAGAAAAGGGCTGCCAGTTGGGGATAATCTATATGGAGCCTTTTGCACAATTGATTGATTAAGTATACATTAATGCCAGTGAGTAGCATGTTGAAGGTCTTGATGCCAACAAAGCCGAAAGCTGCAAATGGCGCTGCAAGAAGTGTAAACAGAGGCTTTCCCCAATGATCTAAGAACAGCCAAGGATATTCAGGAGCATATTTTGCGATTAAAAAATGTGTGATGCTATCAGCTTCTGGCCCAACACCGTCTTGAGTGGCCAACAGATAAATCGAACCAACAGCATAAACCAACAGCAGCAGTAGTGTCCCTTTTTGATTTACAAAAGAATGCATTCCTTGCTTGATCATTTGGCTGCAAAGGGAATAAAATAAAGTTTAATATCTATAAAAAAAAAGGAGAACAACTTTGTTAAAAGCGCTGTTAATAAGTCCTTTTTTTAGGTTCAATTAGCACTTTTATTTCTCTGTACTTTAGATTTTCGGTTAAGATTATGGCAGAAGAAGTACAGTATACGGAAGACAATATCCGCTCCCTCGATTGGAAAGAACACATTCGCATGCGACCGGGTATGTACATTGGCAAACTAGGCGATGGAACGGCTTATGACGATGGTATTTATGTCTTACTGAAGGAGGTCATCGACAATTGTATCGATGAGTTTGTGATGGGCAATGGGCGCACCATCGAGATTTCCATCAAAGACAAATTTGTCAAAGTGCGCGATTATGGCCGTGGTGTTCCCCTCGGAAAAGTGGTAGATGTGGTTTCTAAAATCAACACTGGAGGCAAATATGATTCTAAAGCTTTTAAAAAGTCTGTAGGCCTAAATGGAGTAGGGACCAAGGCAGTCAATGCCCTTTCTGATTACTTTCGTATAGAATCGACCAGAGACGAAAAAATCAAAGTGGCCGAATTCGTACGCGGAGAATTAACCTTGGACGGAGACATCGAAACAAGCAGTCGGAGAAAAGGCACTAAGGTAATTTTTAGACCTGACGAAAAGATATTCAACAACTTTCAATACCGCACGCAGCACATCGAGCGTATGTTGTGGAACTATGCCTACCTAAACCGGGGTCTGACCATTATTTTCAATGGGGAGAAATACCTCTCGGAAAAAGGCTTGTTTGATCTCTTGGAGCGCAATATGTCTGATAAACCTCTGTATCCCATAGTTCACATTGAAGCCGAAGACATAGAAGTGGCTTTTACGCACACCAATTCCTACGGAGAGGAATATTATTCTTTTGTCAACGGACAGCACACCACACAAGGGGGGACGCATCAAGGAGCTTTTCGAGAGGCTTATGTTAAAACCATAAGGGAGCATTTTCAGAAAGATTATGAAGCAGTGGATGTCCGCTCATCTGTAGTGGCTGCTGTCAGTGTAAAAGTCATGGAGCCGGTTTTTGAATCTCAAACAAAAACAAAACTGGGCTCCACAGACGTAGGTCCGGATGGACCTTCCATGCGAGCATTTGTAACAGATTTCTTGAAAAAGCACCTCGACAACTATTTGCACAAGAATCCAGAGATTGCAGAGGCCATTCAACGCAAGATTATACAATCAGAGCGAGAGCGCAAAGATTTGGCAGGCATTAAGAAATTGGCACGAAAAAGGGCAAAAGAGGTCAGCTTGCACAACAAGAAATTACGAGACTGCAGAGCGCATTTAAATGACAAGAAGGGAAATCGCCTAGAAGAAACCACCATCTTTATTACTGAAGGAGATTCTGCCTCAGGCTCCATCACTAAAGTGAGGGATGTCAATACTCAAGCCGTGTTTAGCCTTAAAGGAAAGCCACTGAATTCCTACGGGCTCACAAAAAAGATTGTTTACGAAAACGAAGAGTTTAACCTCCTGCAAGCTGCCTTGAACATCGAAGATGGCTTGGACGATTTACGCTACAATAAGGTAGTTTTGGCTACTGATGCCGATGTAGACGGTATGCACATTCGGTTGTTGCTCATGACCTTCTTTTTGCAATTCTTTCCAGAACTGGTCAAAAATGGACATCTGCATGTATTGTCAACACCATTGTTTAGAGTGCGCGACAAAAAGCAAACCTTTTACTGCTATAGCGAGCAAGAACGAAAAGAAGCAATTGCTAAATTGAAAGGGAAAGCAGAAATTACTCGATTTAAAGGCTTAGGAGAGATATCTCCTGATGAATTTAAACACTTCATTGGGGAGGAAATGCGCTTAGAACCTGTCGTGATTGGGAAGGAATCAGTCAATGACATGATGAAATTTTACATGGGCAAGAACACCCCTGACAGGCAAGAATTTATCATAGAGAATTTGAAGGTTGAGTTGGATATGGTAGAAGAAGATAAGGTATAATTATGGCAGAGGAAGAAGACTACAAAGAAGATGAACAGCAAGAAGCAATGGAGAATTCTGAGGGCCTAGAGAATGTTATTCAGGTCTCTGGCATGTACAACGAATGGTTCTTGGATTACGCCTCTTATGTGATATTGGAGCGTGCTGTGCCACATGTCAATGATGGCTTAAAACCCGTACAAAGAAGAATATTACATTCCTTAAAAGAATTAGACGATGGCCGCTATCACAAGGTGGCCAACGTGATAGGCAATACCATGAAATATCATCCACATGGTGATGCTTCCATTGGCGATGCCATGGTGCAAATTGGGCAGAAGGAATTGATGTTGGATACTCAAGGAAACTGGGGAAACATTCTGACAGGTGATCGTGCAGCAGCTCCAAGGTACATTGAAGTGCGATTGTCAAAGTTTGCTTTGGACGTGGCCTTCAATGCGAAAACGACCGAATGGTTGGCCTCTTATGACGGCAGAGGAAAAGAGCCTTTGACTTTGCCCATGAAGTTTCCACTCTTGTTAGCACAAGGGGTAGAAGGCATTGCTGTGGGTTTGGCATGTAAAATTTTACCCCACAATTTCAATGAACTTATCGATGCCTCGATCAAGATTTTAAAAGGCAAGAAAGCCACTATCTTTCCTGATTTTTTAACGGCGGGCATGGCCGACTTTTCCAATTACAATGATGGCCTTCGTGGAGGAAAAGTTAGGGTGCGGGCAAAGATCAATGCTGAAGACAAGAAAACGCTAAAAATTAGCGAGATACCATTTGCTACTACAACCAGTGGTTTAATTGATTCTATCCTTAAAGCCAACGATAAAGGAAAAATAAAAATCAAGAAGATTGAGGACAATACAGCAGAAAATGTGGAGATATTAATCCACCTTCCGCCAAATGTTTCTCCTGACAAAACAATTGATGCACTGTATGCCTTTACAGATTGTGAAATTTCCATTTCACCTAACTCTTGTGTCATTGAGGACGACAAACCAAAATTCTTAGGCGTCAGTGAAATTTTGCGCATCAATACTGAAAATACCAAGGGTTTGCTCAAGATGGAGTTGGAGATTCGCAAGGGTGAATTGGAAGAGCAATGGCACTTCGCTTCTCTTGAAAGGATTTTCATTGAAAATAGAATTTACAGAGACATAGAAGAATGTGAAACTTGGGATGAAATCATTTCGACTATACACAAAGGCTTGAAGCCACATACCAAGCACTTGATTCGAGAGGTAACAGACGAGGATGTTACACGCTTAACAGAGATTAAAATAAAGCGCATCTCACGTTTCGATAGTTTCCGTGCGGATGAATTGATTAAGAGGATTGAAGAGGAAATTGAGCAGATCAAGTACAATCTTGAACACCTTACGGGTTTTGCGATTGATTATTTTAAGAGCATCAAGGAAAAGCACGGCAAAGAAAGAGGAAGACGCACGGAAATTAAATCTTTTGAAAACATTGTGGCCTCAAAAGTTGCTGTAGCCAATGCCAAATTGTATGTCAACTATGCAGAAGGATTTATTGGCCATGGCTTAAAGCGTACAGAATCTGAATTGGTGGGCGATTGTTCTGACATTGACGACATAATTGTATTCCGTCAGGATGGTCAGATGTTGGTGCAAAAGATTCAGCAAAAATCTTTTGTAGGCAAAAATATCATCCATGTTGCTGTATGGAAAAAAGGGGACAAGCGTACCATATACAACTTGGCGTATCAGGATGGAAAGGCAGGCAAGACCTTGGTCAAACGTTTCGCAGTTACTTCCATAACACGCGATAAGGAATATGATTTAACTTCAGGAACTCCAGCTTCCAAGGTGTTGTATTTCTCTGCAAATCCAAATGGAGAAGCCGAAGTGATTCAGGTGCAATTGAGGGCTAAAGCCAAACTGAAAAAATTAAAGTTTGATTATGATTTTTCAGAATTGGCCATTAAAGGCAGGGCTGCCAAAGGCAATACTCTAACCAAACACATTGTTTCTAAAATACAATTGAAGGAAGAAGGCACTTCTACGTTGAGTGCCCGCAAAATATGGTTTGACGACAGCGTGCACCGCCTGAATACTGAAGGTAGAGGGGAACTTTTGGGAGAGTTTCACGCAGAAGACAAGATATTGACCATCATGCAATCTGGACATTACAAGCTTACCTCTACAAATCTCTCCACCCATTTTGACGAGGATCTGATTGTCATCGAAAAATGGCATCCCAAAAAGCCAGTTACTGCCATCTATTTTGAGGGAGAAAAAGGAGATTTTTATGTAAAACGCTTCTTGGCAGACGATACTGACAAAAAAGTGCTGTTCATTACTGAGCATGATAAAAGCTATTTAGAATTGGCCTCAACAGAATTTCATACAGTCATTGAAATGAGTTATGTAAAGGCTAGGGGAAAGGATGCCAAAGCCAATGAGGTAGTCGATTTACAAGATTTCATCAGCGTGAAAGGAATGAAAGCTTTGGGCAATAAATTGAGCTACAATAAAATCAAATCAGTTGACCAATTGTCGCTTGAGGCAGCCGCAGAAGCTTTGGGCAAGACTGTGGAGGAACTCTCTAAAAATCCATTTGCAGAAACGGAAAAACAGAATGAATCTTTCAATAAAGAACAAGAAGATATTGAGGAGAGCACTGAGAATAGTGAAGCCATAGAGGTTCACAAGGAAAAAGAAGTAGATAAAGAAACAATAGATGGCGATTTCAATACGAACGAGAAAAAGTCTGCTAATAAGAGTAAAGATGAATTAGGACAAATTGATCTCTTTAGTTAAATGTCTATTACCCTCATCATCATTATTCTAACTGTTGCAGTATCACTTTCTTCCTTCAATAATGCACAGCTTTTTTATCGCTTGGATTTTGCCCCATATCAGGTAGAAAAAGAAAAGGAATGGTTTCGCTTTCTTACCCACGCCTTTGTGCATGCAGATACCATGCATTTGTTGTTTAATATGCTGGTACTTTTCTTTTTTGGTGACATTACGCAAAGGTATTTTGAAGCATATGCTCCTGGTAAAGGCGCCTTCTATTTTATAATTCTTTATTTAGGGGGGATACTTTTTGCTGTACTACCCACCTTCAAGAAACAAAAGGGCAATCCAAATTATCATTCCGTGGGTGCCTCGGGTGCGGTTTCAGCTGTATTTATGGCGTCAGTTTTCTTTAGTCCATTTACATCCATATATTTATATGGGATTATTCCTTTGCCAGGTATTGTTTGGGCCATTATTTATTTGGTTTACTCTCACAGACAAAGTAAACAGGGCAGGGACAACATCAATCACGATGCTCATTTTTGGGGATCTATTTTTGGTGTGGGCTTTGCCATTATTGCTGTGCCTAAATCATTGCCCAATTTTTTCGCACAACTTCTGGAATTGCTTCCCTTTTAAAAAATACAATGAACAACAACGATCACGATTTCTGTTTCAACAACAAATTCTACGGTTATCAGAAGCCAGCAATGCCGATCAATCGTGCGATGAAATTTGGTGATGGGATTTTTGAAACCATGCGCATCATTGATGGTAAGGTGCGGTATTTTGATTTACACATTAAACGTTTATACGCAGGTTTAGACATGCTGCGTATGAATTACAATTTGCAGAAAATCAATGAAATTAAAGTGTGCATAGATCAATTAATTGCGCGTAATGAAATTCAAGCAGGAGGTGTGATTCGTTTAACTGTGTTTAGGGCGGGAGCAGGACGTTACAGTCCAGAGAGCAATCAAATCTCTTACGTTATTGAATCGGAAGGCTTAAAGGCAAACCATTTTGAGTTAAATTCAAAAGGCTTAAATATTGGTGTGGCTGAAAGTGTTGAAATTATTCCAGGTCACTATTCAGCCATCAAGAGTTTGAATGCTTTGCCCTATGTTATGGCGAGCATAGAAAAAAAAGAATCGATCAATGATGATTTATTACTGCTTAACCCTCAAAGAAATATTGTAGAGGCAACAGCTTCCAATGTTTTTTTGGTGCAAGACAGATGTATATATACTCCTCCTGTAGAAGATGGTTGCATTTCTGGTATTGGAAGGCATCTTCTAATGCGCCATGCACAAAAATTAGGCTTGAAGATTGCAGAGAAAAGCATTAATATTAAGGACTTAGAGACTGCAAACGAGATTTTACTTACAAATGCTATCAAAGGAATCGAGTGGGTATCGTCATTTAAGCGAAGACGTTACTTTAATAAATGTGCAAAAATATTGCTTAATAGCCTGAACCAAATCCATTAAGTCTCGTAAGTTTAGTGAGAAAATAATATTGAATCGTTATTTAAAGAGAATTTTAAAAATTCAATAACTTTATAAAGTTTGAGAAATTATCGTAATATTTTCCTTTTGTGCTTTGGATTACTGTTTTTTAGCAGTAAATCATCAGCTCAAATATTGCATGACAATAGCTGTTCAACTATCAGTACAGACTTTACTTTGGATTGGGATGCCACTCCAACTGGCAATCAGTTCAATTGGACCCCTCAGGGAAGTACCACATATACAGCATCAAATATAGAAGGTACAGGCAACCAAATTTCTTTTGCAGTCACTGGCGAAACGGCGACCTTGACTACTGAAAACTCAATTTCTACACCTGGGATTACAAGCAGTTTAAGTGGGGGAGCTGATGCTTTACACATTTCTTCTACAGGCTTAAATGTAGATGAAGAGATTATATTGACCATGACATTTACACCTGCTTTGGCAGGTGACATTTCTTTTGACATATACAATGTGATTGAATTGTCAGGTGGAGGAGCTGGAGGCCAGCAGATGGAGGTTTTCGGCCTTACATCTACCGGATTTGCAATTATTCCAGAATTGACTGACAATGGGTCTCCTTCGTGGGAATTTGAAGGACCTGGAGTTCTTGATGGAAACGCAACAAGCACTGCTGGTACAAATGATCAAATAGGCGTTAATTTTAGGAGTATTTCGGACATTTCAACAATATCGGTGATATTGAGAAGGTGTAATGCCTGTGCCAATGCAGCCAATACAGAATTTGCAATAGGTGATATTGATGTTTGTTTGACACCTGATACTGATCAAGATGGTATTGCTGATACCCAGGATGCTGATGATGACAATGATGGAATACTAGATATCATCGAAAAGTGTCCAACTTCTGACCGCACGCTAGCCGATTGGGACAATTATACTTATACAAATGGGGACCCTTCAAATACTTACGCTTTACCTGATGGAACAAACATGACGGTTGCTGTGGCCTCAAATGGAGCCTCAATTGTAGCAGGAGAGACCAATGATAACATTATAGGTGGAGAGGCAGCAGGTACTGTAGGACTTTTTATCAATGGGAATCAAAATCTAAGAGTCAATAGTATTGACGTTACTTTTAGTTGGGATCAAGCAATTGATAGTTTAGAGTATACCATCTTTGACGTTGATCGCATTGTAACTCAATGGGTAGATTCCATCACCATAATTGGCTTTTATGATGGATTTGTAGTTTTTCCGCAAATGACTCCTAGCGTTAACAATACAGTGACTCAAAATAGGGTGGTCGGAGATGTGAATACAGCTGAAACCAGTGCTGATGCGAATGTTGATGTTGCATTCTCGGAGCCTATAGACAGTATGATCATCTATTACGGCAACGGAAGTGATGCTCCTGCTGCACCAGGAAATCAATGGATTACGATTTGGGATTTCTCTTATATAGGTGATTGTGGTTCAGTTGATAGCGATGGAGATGGCATTGCAGATTATTTGGACATTGATGCTGACAATGATGGGATAGTAGATTACATTGAGTGGCAAGTATCTTCACCTGTTCCCATTGCGCCAGCAGGAGCTGATTCTGATGGGGATGGAATCGACAATAATTTTGAGTCAGTTTCTGCACCTGTTGATACTGATGGAGATGGCATTCCTGACTTTCAAGATCCAGATTCTGACGATGATGGTGATCTCGATATTTTGGAAGCTTGGGATACAGACAATGATGGTATTGCCAATACATTGCCTGCTGGCACCGATACAGATGGAGATGGTCTTGATGATAATTTTGACAATCAAGCTGGATTTAATTCAACCACAAACATTACCAACAATGGTCAAACATCCTCATCTTTTCCAGATTTAGATGATGTTCTCACTGCAGAAAGAGATTGGCGTGAGGATACGGATATAGATGATGATGGTGTGCAGGATTATGATGACATCGACGATGATAACGATGGTATATTGGATGTAAATGAAGGAAGGGGCTCTAATAATCCTAATGGTGATGAGGATGGAGATGGGATTCCAAACTGGGCTGATATTACAGACAATGGTAATGGTGGGGATGGTTCAACAACGGATTATACCAATTCCAACGGAGATAATATTCCCGATGTTTTTGATACGGACAATGATGGAATACCTAATCATCATGATCCAGATGCGGATGGTGATGGAATCGCAGACATAGTTGAAGCTGGTGGTGTTGATATTGATGGGAATGGTGTTGTCGATGGCAGTGTGTCCTGCGCTGTTCAAGGATACAAAATAAGAATAGTTCTTTGAAATGAACAGCATAACTGTGATTGAGATGAGAGAAGGTCTCTCG
>PAVT01000024.1 GCA_002713165.1 Verrucomicrobiota bacterium | reverse complement strand
TTGCAGACATTGAACAACCAGAGGCCTTGCCGACCATTGCCATAGATGAACCTACCATGAGTATGTTGTTTACCATCAATGATTCACCCTTTTTTGGCAAAGAAGGAAAATATGTTACCTCTCGACACATATTGGACCGCTTGAACAAAGAGTTGGAACGCAACTTAGCCTTGCGATTGGAAGAAACAAACTCAGCAGATACCTTTAATGTGTATGGAAGGGGAGTTTTGCACCTTTCTGTATTGATCGAAACAATGCGAAGAGAAGGTTATGAATTACAAATTGGTCAACCACAGGTGATCATCAAAGAAATTGATGGACAAAAGCACGAACCCATTGAAGAACTTACCATTGATTTGCCAGAAGAGGTGAGTGGAAAGGCCATTGAGGTGGTCAACCAACGAAAAGGCGAAATGTTGAACATGGAACCTAAAGGTGATCGTACTTTGTTGGAATTTGAAATCCCATCAAGAGGCATCATTGGTTTAAGAAACTATTTATTGACTGCAACAGCAGGTGAGGCCATTATGGCACACCGCTTTAAAGAATTTCAACCCTTTAAAGGTGAAATAACAGGACGTCAAAATGGATCCCTTATTTCTATGGAAACCGGGAAGGCCATACCTTATTCATTGAGCAACCTACAAGACCGAGGGAAGTTTTTTGTAAACCCAAACGAAGAAATATACCGGGGACAAGTTATCGGAGAAAATACACGCGCAGGAGACTTGGTAATCAATGTGACAAAAACTAAAAAGCTAACCAACATGCGTTCTTCAGGTGCTGACGATAAATTAAAATTGGCACCAGCGCAAAAATTTAGCTTGGAAGAGGCCTTGGAATACATTCAAAAAGATGAATATGTTGAAGTTACACCAGATTCTTTAAGGCTTCGAAAAGTATTGTTAGATGAAAATGATCGAAAAAGAGCTTCCAAAGAAATCGCTTAACCCCCCTAATCCTTAATTTCGAAGGCATGCAAAAATGGATTTTTTCATGCTTCTTGCTTTTATCCTTTGGCTGCAATTCGAATTTGGAGGGCATAGACAAAGAACAAGCAAAAAATATCTTGCGTATTGGTCATGGAGGGTTGGGCTTCGCCTCTTTTTTGCCATGGAACCCATACCCAATCAACAGCATGACTTCTTTGCGCTTAGCTTTAGAGAAACATAGTGCAGACGGTTTGGAAGTTGATGTGAGGATGACAAAAGATAAAAAATTTGTGCTCTATCACGACAAGGATCTCTCATCCTCAACTTTGCTAGACAGCTGCGTTGAAATATACAATTATGAACACCTAGTTCAGGTAAAGTATGCATTGGGTTTCCCATTTGATCTTTTTCAAGAAGAATTCATATTGGGCTTGGAAGATTTGATTGATTATCTGAAAACATTCGAGGACTTTCCTCACTTGCACATTGATTTACGTGTTCATTCACCGTGTTTCAATGCTGAAAGCAATTACAAATGGGAAATGGAAATTTTCCAATCTTTAGCGAGCTTCCTTAAGCAAAAGAATGTTCCTAAGGAGAAAGTAATCATCAACACCTTTGCAAGAGATATGCTTTCGAAAGCCATCAAAGCGGATGATGGCTTTCCATTGTCCTTGGAAGTGTATGAAAAGCCTGATGAGGCCTTGGATTTTGCAATGAAGCATAGAATGTCTTACTTGACAATTAAACCCGAATTATTGAGTAAGCAATTTTCACAAAAAGCGAGGAATGAAGGTGTAAAAATTATCACTTTTGGCGGGAATAGTGCTAAAGGTAATCTACACATGATTAAAGTTGAAGCAGACATTATTCAATCCAACAACCTAGAGGCATTGAATGACTATTTGATGCCTTTAAAGTAAAATTCAACTTGATTTTCTAGTTTTGAGATTCTAAACTCAGCACCATGATAGTTTGTAAGAATTGTGAAAACAATTACGAAGGAAATTTCTGTCCAAGATGTGGTCAACGGTACATTGAAAAACGATTTACACTAAAAGATTCCATTGTTTGGCTTTTTTCGAGCGTGTTTAATTTAGAGCGTGGATTTGTGCCTACAACACTTCAACTGATCACTAAACCGGGGGTCACCATTCGCAATTATTTAAGCGGCATTACTGTTCGTTATGCACATCCCTTTAGATTCGTTTTTATTTGGGCTACAATTTCGGCTATTTTGAATGTGTATTTTGGTTTTTTTGAGGATTCTCAAGAAATGATGAGTCAAACTTTTGGAGAAGAAGCCAATTACAATGAAGAACAGATTGAATTTACCAAAAAATCGAACGAAGTAATTAGAAATTACATGAGTTTGGTAATCATGGCGACGATTCCATTTATGTCTTTCTTCAGCTATTTATTGTTCAAAAAGAAAAAATACAATTATGCGGAACATTTAATTGTCAATGCATATGCGAATGCAAGTTCTATTGTTATTGGATTGCCCTTGCTCGTGTTTTATTTCTTCACTGATAACATTACGTTAATAAGTACTTTAAGTTTTTCGATTGGGGCCTTCGTGATGATAAGGGTTTATAAGTTCTTTTTTGAGGTGAATGGATTTATTGCTTTCCTTAAATATGTTCTCACCTTCGCATTCACCTTCCTTTCAGCTTCGATCATCGGGGTAATTGTCGTTATAGTTATCGCTATTGCCGCAAAGTTTTTGGGATTGGAGAATCCTTTCGAACAGGCTCCTTCTCCTCAGTAAAGCGGAGGAAAATTATCCGGAGATACATCCCGCAGTATTCCATAACATGTTTCGACAATATCGTCAATGCTCGGTTTAGAGAAATAGTCACCATCGGTTCCATAGGCAGGCCTGTGGTCTTTTGCACTCAGCGTCTTGGGCTCAACATCCAAATGGTAATATCCACCTTGAACCTCTAAAACTTGCTGCATCATATATGCACTGGCACCGCCCGCGACGTCTTCGTCCAAGAACAGTACTTTATTTGTTTTCTTCAAAGATTCTAAAATCTCATGCCCTCTGTCAAATGGCATTAAAGTACGCACATCGATCAATTCCACTGAAATGCTCATTTCTTCTAATTCTTCGACGGCTTGTTCAGCCAAATTACAGGTTGATCCATAGGTAACAAGAGTGATGTCTGAGCCTTCTTTGACAACATCAACTTTTCCAAGGGCTAGGGTAAACTCTCCCAAATTCTGTGGCAGTTTCTCCTTGCTTCGATAGGCATTCAATGGTTCAATGATCAAGGCAGGATCATCTCCTTGCAGTAAAGTATTGTAAAATGCAGCGGCATCTGTTAAATTTCGAGGAACACAAACATGGATACCTTTTACAGCATTCAATATAACACCCATCGGTGATCCTGAATGCCAAATTCCTTCTAAACGGTGTCCACGAGTGCGAATGATAAGGGGAGCTTTTTGTCCACCAGCAGAACGGTACTGTACTGTTGCCAAATCATCACTCATCAATTGCAAGCAATAAAGCAGGTAATCTAAATACTGGATTTCCGCAATTGGTCGCAAACCACGCATTGCCATGCCTATTCCTTGTCCTGCAATGGTAGCTTCTCGAATTCCTGTATCACTTACACGTAATTCACCATATTTCTCTTGCAATCCTTCCAAGCCCTGGTTTACATCACCAATTTTTCCAGAATCTTCCCCAAAAATAAGCACCTCTGGATACTTGCTAAGTAAAGCTTCAAAATTTTCACGAAGCACAACTCTGCCGTCCACCAATTGTGCATCTTCATCGTACTCCACATCATTGCCTTCAATGTTCAAGGGAGAAAGGTCAGATTGACTGTATAATTTACTGCTGAACCGCTCTGCGTTCAATGCTTGATAATCTTTCACCCATTGACTCAATGTGCTCTTTTCCGAGAGCTCCTCATGCCGGCAAAGACGCAGCGCCTTTCTCGTAGCATTCAGCAAGTCCTTTCGGATGGGTTCTGGATTGTTTTTCAAGTCGTCAACGATCTTTTGAATGCTTTCTTTTTGCACACTTACCTTTGCCAAAAGCTCCAATTGAGCCACTGCTTGTTTTCGTTCTTCCTTGATGGCACCTAAAAAACTGTTCCACGCAGCCTTTTTCGCATCACGCACATGTTCCTTTGCATCATCCCGAATTGTTTTCAGTTCTTTTTCAGAAGCAAGACCTTTAGAAAGCATCCATTCTCCCATTTTGGATATGCAATCAAAATCTGTTTCCCATTGCAATCGTTCCTCAGACTTATAGCGTTCATGTGATCCTGAAGTAGAATGACCTTGTGGTTGCGTTACTTCCTCAACATGAATAAGGACAGGAACATGTTCAGTACGTGCAATTTGTACCGCCTTTTCATAGGTTTCCATCAAAGCAGGATAATCCCAAGCTTTGACCTTGAAAATTTCGTAACCATTAGTAGTGTTCCCTTCTCGTTGAAATCCTTTTAGGACCTCAGAAATGCTTTCTTTTGTAGTTTGGTATTTCTTGGGGACTGAAATTCCATGTCCATCGTCCCATACTGAGACAAGCATGGGCACTTGCAAAACTCCTGCTGCATTTATTGTTTCCCAAAAGTGTCCCTCTGAGGTACTTGAATCACCTATGGTTCCAAAAGCGACTTCATTGCCTTTTCGGCTAAATAGGTTTTCTTCGGGCAAACCTGTATGATTCCGATAGATTTTTGATGCTTGTGCAAGCCCAAGCAAGCGTGGCATTTGACTTGCTGTTGGAGAAACATCAGCAGACGAATTCATCATGTCTTTCAACGCTTTCCAATGTCCGTGCTCATCCAAACTTCTTGTCGCATAGTGTCCGTTCATTGAACGACCTCCTGAAGAAGGCTCTTCTTCGATATTGGGATTGGCATACAATTGAGCAAAAAACTGCTCAACAGTCAGTTGACCAATGGCCATCATGAAGGTTTGATCACGGTAATATCCTGATCGAAAATCCCCCTTTCGAAAAAATTTAGCCATCGCCAATTGAGGTACCTCTTTACCGTCTCCAAAAATGCCAAATTTGGCTTTTCCAGTGAGTACCTCTCTTCGTCCCAATAGCGAAGTCTCCCTGCTGATATTGGCCAAACGATAATCTTGCAACACAATGGTTTTGAAATCTTCTTTATTGAGGGATTGATTTTGTGGCTCTTCAATGCTAGTAGACGTACTCATAAGACACTATTTTTAGTGTTTGCAAAATTAATTAAAACACAACAACGAACAGGTCGTTTGAGGCTGTTGAAATTCATTCTTTGGTTACTTTTGCACTTATGATTTTACCCATTGTTGCATACGGAGATATTATTTTAAAAAAGGAGGCAGAAGATATCGCCAAAGAATTTCCCTTTTTGCAGGAATTGATAGACAATATGTTTGAGACCATGTACAATGCCGAAGGGGTCGGTTTGGCAGCACCACAAATTGGAAAATCAATCCGTTTGTTCATTGTTGATGCATCACCTTTTGAAGAAGATGAGCCTGAGTTGAAAGATTTTATAAAAGTATTCATTAACCCAATTATTGTAGAAGAAAAAGGGGAGGAATGGGCATTCAACGAAGGCTGTTTAAGTATTCCAGGCATTCGTGAAGACGTAAAAAGACAAACCCATGTAACAGTAGAGTATTATGACAGAGATTTTAATTTGATTGAAGAAACCTTTGATGGAATTGCTGCAAGAATTATTCAACACGAATATGATCACATTGAAGGAATTCTATTTACGGATCATTTAAGTCCATTAAAAAGAAGATTATTAAAGAATAAACTCAATAATATCTCAAGAGGAAACGTTAAGGTGCCTTACAGAATGAAATACCAAAAAGCTTAAATTATGAATATTAAAAATCTACTCCTGATCACAGCGGTCACTCTTGGTTTTATGGCCTGTAATTCAGATTCATCTACTCAAACGGAAAATTCTGAAGCGTTGGATACGGCAGGAATTGCGCTAAATAATTTAAATATGGAAGGTTTAGCCGAAGAAATTAAAAGGAGAGAATTGGCCCTTACAGATGTAACTCAAAAGGTTGATCGCCTAAAAGCACAACAATTAATGGAGGCATACCTTACATTCGAACGCAGGTTTAGCAATACAAACATGGCCCCGGTCTATCTGTTTAAGGCAGGCGAATTGGCCATGAGCCTCAACAATACACCTGCCTCCTTGAAGCATTTTGACAAGGTTTATCAACAATACAAAAAGTACGAGAAAAGACCTTATGCTTTGTTTTTAAAGGCATTTATTCTTGAAAATCAAGCAAAAAATTATGATGAGGCGCGCATTACTTATGAGAACTTTATTGAAGAGTTTCCAAACCATGAAATGGTGGACGATGCACAATACTCGATTAAGAATATGGGAAAATCAGCTGAGGAGTTGATTCGAGAGTTTGAAATACAAGACAGCATTAGAGCAGCTCAAAAAGCAAGCTAATATTAGGAAATCTCCTGCTCATTTTCCATAAGTAGAAGCTTTGTTCGTAATTCTTCTATGGACAATTGTGGGCTTATTTCTCCATTTTTTGCCAAAGCAATTTCACCACTTTCTTCAGAGACGATGATGGCTACGGCATTTGAATTTTCAGTGATGCCAAGTGCTGCACGATGTCGTAAGCCATATCGTGGAGGGAGATTCATATTTTCAGTCACTGGTAATATACAACGTGCCGCTTTAATTCTATTGCCTACTATGATGGTTCCTCCATCATGCAATGGACTGTTCTTGAAAAAGATGGACTCTAATAGATCAGCTGACAATACAGCGTCTATTTTATCGCCTGAAGCTAAGTGATATTTCAGTTCTGTCGCCGCTGCTAAAACTATTAAGGCACCAGTTTTGCTTTTACTCATATTTTGGCAGGCCTTTACTATGGCATTAATGTTCATTTTCTGACCGTCGGAAGTTTGTTTAGACCAATTCATGATTTTTTTAATCAAGCCTTGACCTGCAAAAGGGCTTTGAGAACCAAGAAGTAAAAGAAACCTGCGCAATTCTTGTTGAAAGACGATTATCAAAGCCAAAACCCCAACACCAATGAATTGACCAAGAATTTCAGAAAGCAATTCCATTTGTAATGCTGAAACTAATTTCCAAAATAGATAAATGGCAAGTATGCCTAAAAATATGCGGATAGCAACAGTACCCTTTACCAATTTATACAATTGATAGAGCAACAATGCAACGAAAAGAATGTCAAGGACATCCAACCATCGTAAATCAAGAAAAAGCAATATGTGATTAAGAGGAGAAAGCATATAAGACAATATTAATGCTTTTGACACATCTCTACAATATCAATGGCTTGCTTAGCCTCTAAAACATCATGCACTCTCAATATCTTGACGCCTTTCATTAAGGCAATGGTATGGGCTGCAGTGGTTCCATTTATGCTACTGTAGGCTGAAGTGTTCAATGTCTTTTGAATCATGCTCTTACGACTAAGTCCAGCCAATACAGGATATTTTAAATGAATAAAGTAATCCAATTCATTCAAGAGTTGATAATTGTGATCAAGTGTTTTTCCAAAACCAAAACCCAAGTCAAGGAGGATGTCTTTAACCCCAGAAGTGTGCAATGATTCAATCTTTTCAGTAAAAAAAGCAAAGACCTCTTTTACTACATCATCATATGTTGGGTTCTCTTGCATGTTTTGTGGTTCACCTTGCATATGCATGAGTACATAAGGGCAATTATATTTAGCAATGATTGAAAACATATTTGAATCAAAACTTCCCGCAGAAATGTCGTTGATCATTGAGGCACCCTCATTTAGAGCCTCAGCAGCAATCTTACTTCTAAACGTGTCAATGGAAATTTTGGCTTCTGGAAAACTCAAAACAATTTTCTTTAAAGCTGGCATTAGACGTTTTCGTTCCTCCTTTTCATCTACTATGTCTGCCCCAGGTTTCGAAGAAACGGCACCTATGTCAATTAAATCTGCCCCTTCAGAAAGCATTCTTTCAACTTGAAATAAGTAAGCATCCTTCTCTTGGTGCTGACCACCATCGTAAAATGAGTCTGGTGTAAGGTTTAAAATACCCATCACCCTTGGCGTTGATAAATCCATCAATTCACCCATGAGGTTGATAGTGAAATTGCCTTGAAAAGGATTATTTTCGTTTTTTAATTTCATAAATCAAATTTAGTAGAAAAGCATGTCGAAAACTTCTGCTCAATATGACCAGGCGATTGATCAATGTCGTGAGATATTTGAAAAAAAAATGATGGATTATGGCACTGCTTGGCGAATCCTACGCACAAGCTCATTGACTGATCAAATATACATCAAGGCCAAAAGAATAAGAAGTATTCAAGAAAAAGGGGCAAGTAAAGTAGAAGAAGGCATCCTGAGTGAATTTATCGGCATTGTTAATTATTCAGTGATGGCTTTGATTCAATTGGATTGGGGCACTGGAGAAGAAGCCAAAGCACCACAAAAGAAAGTGATGGATCGATATGAGCATTTTGTGAGTACTTCTAAAGGTTTGATGGAAAATAAAAACCATGATTATGACGAAGCTTGGCGTGAAATGCGTGTTTCTTCATTGACGGATTTAATTTTACAAAAACTCCTAAGAATTCGTCAGATAGAGGAAAACGATGGTAAAACTTTAATTTCTGAAGGAATAGATGCCAATTATATGGATATGCTCAATTATGCAGTTTTTGCATTAATCAAATTACATGAAGCAGCAAATGAGCGTTAATGCTTGTTAAAGACGAACCTTTTTTTGCGTTGTTAGTTATTTTTGAACAAAGCTTATTTAAATGAAATACCTTTTACACTTTTCGCGCCTTTTCGTAGGAAATTTATTTATTTTCTCAGGAGTAGTCAAAGCCAATGATCCCTTGGGATTTTCTTACAAATTGGAAGAATACTTTCATGAGTTTGGCATGCACTGGTCATTTTTGGATGACATTTTAGTTCCCCTGGCGGCCATATTGTGTATTGTAGAAATAGTATTAGGAGTAGCCGTTTTAGTGGGGTATAAAATGAAGTTGGTTTCTTGGTCCTTGTTACTCATGATTGTATTTTTTACAATATTGACTGGAGCTTCTGCCATTTTTGAAATTGTCCGTTCTTGCGGATGCTTTGGAGATGCAATTCCATTGACCCCGTGGCAATCCTTCTATAAGGATTTAATTCTATTGGGGCTTATAGGCGTCATTTTTGTTAAAAGAAAAGAGATAGAGCCCTGGAAAGATATAATGTCATTGATGTACGTTTTTATCATATCTACAGGTGCAATGTTCGTACTCGCGAACATGCTTGAATGGGATATGGAAGTACAAGTGCTTATTTTATTGTGGCTGGCTGTCTTGGTCAAATGGCTTTATAAGAAGAAGGACTTTGCAGCACCAGTAGCAATGGTCATTAGTTTGGCTTATTCCCTATACCTCTGTATTTGGTCAATTAATCATTTGCCTTTCAAAGATTTTAGACCTTATGCCATTGGGAAAAGCATTCCAGAACAAATGGTTTTACCGCTCAATGCAAAGCCTGCAATTTATGAGAATCGACTTACCTACAAAAACACTCAAACCGGAGAGGAAAAAAGTTTCAATGATGAAGAATACACTGCTTCTCAAATATGGAAAGACAAAGATTGGGAATGGGTAAGTACCGACAGCAAATTGATTCAAGAAGGAGATGAACCTAAAATAACTGACCTCTCCATCTTAGCGCCCAATGGCGAGGACATTACTGAAAGAGTTCTGGGAGAACCCAATGTATTACTAGTCATAATGTACGATTTTAGTAAGACAGAGATCGATAAACTTGAGGGGATTGTAAGTCTTTACAAAGAGTTAAAAAATGCAAAAATGAGAATTGGCGGGATGTCTTCAGCTAACAATGAGGAGAACAACGCCTTTAGATTGGAACATGGTTTAGAATTTCCATTTATGACAGTGGATGGCATTGTGTTAAAAACCATAGTGAGATCAAATCCGGGCTTAATTTTCATTGACCGAGGTGTCGTAAAAGGAAAGTGGCACATTAATGATCTTCCTTCAGCAGAGGAAATTGTCAAATTATTGTCTCCACGTTGATTTCTTTTATCATTCGTAGAATATTTTATGGGCTTCTTGTTCTATGGGGAGTCATCACACTTGTCTTTTTTATTTTCAATATTCTTCCAGGGGATCCTGCTAGGATGATGCTAGGACAAAGGGCCGACCAAGAAGCAATTGATGAGATTAATCACGAATTAGGTCTTGACAAAAGTCTATTGTACCAGTATGCCCTCTACATAAACGATTTATTGCCTTTGTCCATTCACCACGCTGACCCACACAGCGCAATATATTTTTCCACCAATAAATACAAAGGAATTGAAGCATTTGATATAGGAGAGTATTCGCTTTCGTTAAAGATGCCCTACCTTCGAAAGTCTTATCAATCGAAGAAAGAGGTTGCAGAGATTTTGAATGAAAGTTTGCCGGAAACTGCAATCTTGGCACTTGCATCTATTTTCATTTCCACAATTATTGGCGTTCTTATGGGGATTGTCGCAGCATTCAAAAAAGACAGTTGGCTTGATAAAATATTGTTGTTCGTTGCAACTCTTGGCATGGCATTGCCTTCTTTTTTTGTGGGTGTTTTGTTTGCATGGTTGTTTGGTTTCGTTTTAGCTGATTTTACTGGATTGCCTATGAGTGGGAGTTTATATGAGGTAGATGACTTAGGGAAAGGAGAATACATACAATGGAAAAACCTACTTTTGCCCGCAGTTACATTGGGAATACGTCCGCTTGCTGTAGTATTGCAATTAAGTAGGAATGCATTTTTGGAAGTGCTTTCAATGGATTACATGCGTACTGCACGCGCAAAAGGATTGCAATTTAGAGTAAGTGTTATGAAGCATGCATTGAAGAATGCCCTTAATCCAGTCATTACTGCAGTCTCTGGGATGTTTGCTAGCTTAATGGCAGGAGCAGTTTTTGTAGAAATCATCTTTTCATGGAAAGGCATTGGGTGGGAGATTGTAAATGCGCTTGAAAAATACGACTTGCCTATTGTCATGGGAGCAGTTTTAGTAATTGCCCTTATTTTTGTGTTTATAAATATATTGGTGGATATCCTTTACGGAATTATTGACCCTAGAGTAAGCCTTAAATAATTCAATATGAGAAAGAAAATTGTAGCAGGGAATTGGAAGATGAATTTAGACATACATCAAGGAGAAACCCTTGTCCAAGACCTATTGAAAAAGGATATCGTAATCAATGATGCTATAGAAGTAATTCTATTTCCATCGTTCATTCACCTGAGCACTTTAATTGATTTGCTGCAAGAATCTGAAATAAAAATTGGTGCCCAGAACAATCATCCTATGGAGAGCGGTGCCTTTACCGGAGAGGTGTCTGCAACTATGTTGGCCTCTCTAAATGTAAACTTTTGCTTGGTTGGCCATTCAGAACGAAGAACTTATAATCATGAAAATCACGAGGTGCTTTCCAAGAAATTAGATGCACTTTATCATGCTGGTATACGCCCCATTTATTGTTTAGGAGAGCACTTGGAACATAGGGAAAACGGAAGCCACTTTGAACTGATCAAACAACAATTGAGTGTGTTGTTTGAGAAGAGCAATGCACAGGTCGAAAATACAGTTGTGGCTTACGAACCAGTATGGGCCATTGGTACCGGGAAAACCGCATCATCAGCACAGGCGCAAGAAATGCATGCTTACATCAGAAGTCTATTGCAGGACAAATTTGGCAATGAGATTGCCCAAAATACATCACTCCTGTATGGCGGGAGCTGCAATCCAAAAAATGCCAAAGAATTATTCAGTCAAAAAGATGTTGATGGGGGGTTAATTGGAGGAGCCTCCTTAAATGCTGAAGACTTCGCATACATTATATCTGCTATTGATTGATGAGATACTTCAATATTCGACATACCCTCGTTGGAAAAGAAGGGGAAACAGACATACTTGTTGCACTTTTAAGTAATTATGGCTTTGATAGTTTCGAAGAAGAAGAAACGCATTTAAATGCTTTTATTTCGGAGGAAATTTTTCATGAGAAGGATTGGTCAGCTTTTCATCAATCAATTTCTTTTTTGAAGGACTATGAATTTACTGTACTTCGGCTTGAGAACCGTAATTGGAACAAGGAATGGGAGTCAAATTACGAACCCATTTACATTGATAAATTTTGTCAAATTACGGCTCCTTTTCATCAACAAAAAGATGGATTTGAATACACTCTGAACATCGAACCCAAAATGTCGTTTGGGACAGGCCACCATGATACGACGCAATTGATGATTCGCTTAATGCGTTCGATTGATTTCAAGAATAAAAAAGTGCTTGATATGGGAAGTGGCACCGGTGTCTTGAGCATCTTGGCAAATAAGATGGGCGCTGAATGGGTTGATGCTGTTGACATTGATGATTGGGCTTTTGAAAATATTTTAGAAAACATCACTAGAAATAATGCAAAGGTCAATGTTCACCAAGGAGATGTTTCTTTTCTCAGATTGGTGAATCTTCAGTACGACATAGTTTTGGCGAACATCAATAAAAACGTATTGATGGCCGATGTTCCCGAATATTTAAAATTCTTAAACAAGCAAGGTCTACTAATATTGAGTGGATTCTTGCCTGAGGATGAAAAAGAGTTGAATTCGATGGATGAGATCAATCAACAATGTCTTGAAGGCAATGCGCTAAGCACAGAAAATTGGATGGCAAAATCCTTTTTAAAGATTGTTGGATTCTAATCATGCCTGAAGTATGGAACAGGTTTTGATAAAAGACTCAAAATTGCTTAATTTACAAAACAATCCTTCCTCATGCATAAGTTTTTAGTTCCTGTATTTCTAGTTGCACTGCTTTTCTTTGCAAATCTTTCTCAAGCTCAACGACTGAAAGAGTTTCCGACGGATTCAATTGCTTATTTTGAGACGATGAGAACCTTTCTTGAGGAGGCACGAAAGGAAGGGAAACCTTTCATGAAAGAATTTGAAAAGGTTTGGTACGGTGGCTACTTTACCGAAGATCAAAGAAAAGGTGTTTACAATGTGAGCAACATTATGCTCAAGAAAAAATTTAGGGCATTTCCTGACTTTAGAAATTACCTCTTTACTGTGGGTAGTTTTGTGACAGATCCAAATCAAACAAAAGAAAGTTATCAGGAATGGCAAAGTATTATTCTAAAGTTACTAGATCAACGTAAAAAAAGAGATTTCACTGAGTTTTTAGACTTCTGCAATTCATTGTTTGTTGACAATGCCATTTATAAGTCTGCTTCAACAACATGGGGCTCGAGTAACAAGGATTATAAATTTGGATATGATAGCCTGCCAAAAATCACTTTTGATCAATTGGATTTGATCTGTTTCGCAAAACGCGACAGTATGAAGATATGGAACACCAAAGGGGTGTATTATCCTACGATAGGAGTATGGAAAGGCGAAGGAGGTACGGTGAATTGGCAAAAGGCAGGTCTTTTGGCCGATGAAGTATATGCTGAGCTATCCAGCTATGAATTAGAGACAAGAACTTACAGTTACACTGCAGACTCTGTTAATTTTTACAATTCTTTCTACCTGAATCGACCATTAAAAGGTACCCTGACGGATAAAATTCTCGCGAATGTAAAGGCAGAGAAATCTACTTATCCTCGTTTTGACTCTTACAATAAGCGTATTCGGATTGAAAACATTTCCCCAAACGTCAATTTTGATGGAGGGTTTTCTATGGTGGGAGCTAAATTGTTAGGAAGAGGTAATGAAAAACAAGATGCATTTATTGAGTTTATTAGTGGAGATACCTTGTTTTTGAAGGCAGCTTCTGAAAGTTTCTCTATTCGCACCGACCGTATTATATCAACTAAAGCATCGATTAGCATCTATTTTGAACAAGACTCTATTACCCACCCAGGCCTCGATTTTAAATATTTAGTTCCAGATAAGTTAGTTACATTATATAAAGCAAATGAAGGTGTGGCGATAACCCCTTACACCAATTCTTACCACAACATTGACATGGATTTTGAGGTTCTCAATTGGAAAACCGATGAACCCATCATTACACTAACTAACCTATTGGGAGGAACAAAAACAGACGCGCGATTTACCTCCAAAGATTACTTTAAAGAAGAATTGTATTTCCAGATTGGTGGAATGGCAGACGTTAATCCCTTATATACCATTCGCAAAATGGTAGATAAATATGAGCAAAGAAAATTAGATGTTCAACATATGACGCATTTCATGAACATTTCACCCTCGGCAGCTCAGAACTTAATCATACGCTTCAGCACCATGGGCTTTTTGGATTTTGATTTTGATGAAGGAACCTTTACTGTGAAGCAAAAATTATTCGACTATGTGGATGCTGCAGCCAAAAAGGTCGATTATGATGTGATCAATATTTATTCAAACATCGAAGGAAGCGCCAACGCGAAGATAAATCTGTTGAATTATGACCTTTCCATCAACGGCATTCGTGGCATTGTATTAAGTGATTCCCAGAAGGTGGTTATACTTCCATCAGCTGGTCAGATCAAGATGAAAAAAGACAGGAATTTTGAATTTGGAGGAACGGTGAAAGCGGGACGATTTGATTTTTATGGAAAAGAATTCAAGTTTGATTACAACAATTTTAAAATTGATTTGATCAATGTGGACTCATTGAGCATCAAAGCAGAAAGTGGGGAAGAGGACAGAGAAGGCAGGCCAGTGTTGAAACCTGTGAAAACAGTGATCCAAGATGTTAAAGGAGACTTGCTAATTGATCATTTCTCAAACAAGTCAGGATTGAAAGACTTCCCTCAATACCCTATATTTAATAGTGTTGACCAGAGTTATGTGTTTTACAACAGCAAAGAGATTTTAAACGGGGTATATAAAAAAGACAATTTTTACTTTCAAGTAGATCCATTTACCATTGATAGTTTAGACAATTTCTCTAATGAGCAACTGGCTTTTGATGGAACCTTTACTTCAGCGAATATTTTTCCGGAGTTTAGAGAAACATTAAGATTACAGGAAGATTTTTCATTAGGATTTAAACGTAAAACACCTCCAAATGGCTACCCTATGTATGGAGGCAAAGGAGTGTTTACCAACGAAATTCGACTCAGCCACAATGGACTCCGTGGGGATGGTGAATTGAAGTACATCACTTCAACTACCTACTCGAAGGATTTTATATTTTTTCCAGATTCAATGCAAACTACTGCTGATCAGTATTTTGTTGAGAAACAAGGAGGGGGTATTCAATATCCTCCTGTGAAAGCAGAAGGAACGAAGATGAAGTGGCTGCCAAGAGAGGACGAAATGTACGCAACCACCCAATCATCAGGTATGATCATGTATGACAACAAGGCCAATTTTGAAGGAACTACTACATATACCCCTTCGCAAATGATAGGAGATGGAACCTATCATTTTGAGCGAGCAGATCTTATGTCAAATCAGTTTGTCTTTAAAGAAATTGTCTTTGATGCCGACACTGCAGATTTTCAATTAAAGGATGAAAACACAAGCGGATTTGCCCTAAAAACAAAAGACGTAAATGCACATGTCGACTACAAAGGTCGATTTGCTAAATTCAAAGCCAATGGAAGAGCCGAACCTATTGAGTTTCCGATCAATCAATACCTCTGCTTTATGGAGGAGTTTAAATGGTACATGGATAATGGCGCCATTGATTTAAGCAGTTCCTCCTCCAGAAGCATTGCAGCGGATGTGAAATTAGAAGGGTCAAAATTTATTTCTACGCATCCAGATCAAGACAGCTTGTTTTTCTATTCACCCTTGGCAAGGTATGATTCAAGAAGGCACGTCATTAAAGCAAGAGATGTCCTTTTTATCAATTCTGCAGATGCTAAAGTCTATCCTGATAGTGGCTTAGTAACGATTAAAAAGAAAGCGAAGATGGATCCCTTGGTTGATTCTAAAATTGTGGCTAACAGTGTTACTGAATTTCATACAGTGTACAACGCAAACACAAACATTTTTGGCAGAAAAAATTATACGTCTGCTGGAAATATAGATTATATCGATCAAGCGCAAAATAAACAAACGATCTATTTACATTCCATCAGTGTAGACACAACAGGACAAACCATTGGAGTGGGCGATATTTCTGACACGGTCACCTTTACACTAAGTCCTCAATTTGCATTTGAAGGAGGGGTGAAACTTTATGGAAGCAAAGAGAATTTAGTCTTTGATGGCGCGACACAGATCAATCATAATTGTGAAAGTATACCACGTCCTTGGATAAAATTTGAAGCTGAAATTGATCCAGATAAAATTTTTATTCCAGTTGATACCAATTTAAAAGATAGAAATGATGCATTTCTATCATCGAGTATAAGCATGAATGTCGATTCCATCTTTTTTTATTCTGCCTTTCTCTCTCCACGCACGAATTACAGTGATGTGAAATTGCTGCCAGCTTACGGATTTGTCAATTATAATGAGAATGCAAAAGAATACCGCATTTCAAGCAAGGAAAAAATTGCGGAAAACACCCTTCCAGGCAATTATTTAAGTCTTGATGTCAATAATTGCAAGGTGTATGGAGAAGGATTGATAGACATGGGAGCCCGCACTGGAAACGTGAAATTCGATGCCGCGGGTAGCATTGCGCACACATTAAAGGACAACACAGCCGTATTGGACGTTATGATGGCCATTGACTTCTTTTTCGAAAAGAGTTTGATCAAACGAATGGCAGATGATTTTAATGAAAATATAAACCTTCAAGGCTTTGATTTCAGTAAACCTTCTTACGAAAAGGGATTGCGTGAAATTGTTGGACAGGAAGAGGCAGATGAAATAATCTCACAATTGAGCTTGAATGGCAAAATAAAACGTTTGCCTGACGAACTAGATAAAATAATGGTTTTGAGTGAATTAAAAATGAGGTGGAATGAAGATATAGAAGCGTTTAAGTCTTTCGGGAAAATAGGGATTACCAATTTTAACAAAGAACAGGTTAATAAATACGTAGAGGGTGGTGTAATGATAAGTAAGAAGAGAAGTGGAGATGTTGTTGATGTCCTCCTAAAAATGGACGCAAATAATTGGTATTATTTTAATTACAGACGTGGATTGATGAAAGTAATTTCTTCGAATGAAGAATTTAATACCAAAATTAAGGAGATGAAACGAAGTGACCGTAAATATCAAAATGCGAAAGGAGAAGAACCTTTCACCTATATGTTTGGTGTTGAAAAAGAGAAGAGAGATTTTGATAGAGAAATGCAGAGTGATTTATAAAGTTAAATCTTCAAATTGCTTCGATTTGCACAGAACGCTGTTGATTAAATAAAACTAAATAAACTTTCGTAGGCGCAATCCTTACAATATTTGTGTACAGATGCGCGCAACTTCCAATATATAAATGAAGAGACCCCTATACATCTTTATTTGTTTAATGCTTTTCTGTTCTTATGCAAAAGCACAAGATAACATATCTTCTGAAGATGAGTTAAAAAAGAAGGCAAATGAGTTATTTGAAATGGATGAATTTGCTGAGGCTAAACCATTGTTTGCACAGCTTTTAAGCCTTTATCCTAAAGACCCAAATTACAATTATAAATATGGCGCTTGTCTGCTAGAATCTTCCTCTGATAAGGAAGAACCACTAAAATACCTGCAATTTGCGATTACAAAAAGAGGATCTGTAGATGATCTTGCCCAATATTATTTGGGAAGAGCGTATCACCTGAATTATTATTTTGCGAAAGCCGTTAAAGCCTACAGTCGTTTTAAACGAAATGCTTCTTCAGAAAATATGAAGAAATACATGGTTGATCGGCAAATTGAAATGTGCAAGAATGGCAATCAATTGCTTTCAAAACTTAATGATGTTCAAGTGCTTGATCGACAAGTGATCAATTCAGATAACTTTTTTAGGATATATGACTTGGAGGGAATTGATGGAAAAATAATCACGAAACCTGCTGACTTTAGAAGTAAATATGATGAAAAAATAAATGAACGCTCCGTCATCTATTTACCGAACGATGCCAAAGAGGTATATTATTCATCCTTTGGAAAAAAGGGGGAAAATGGAAAAGACATTTATAAATCAGTAAAACTTGGAAATGGCGAATGGAGTGAGGGTGTTGCGCTAGGGAGCGGGGTAAACACACCTTATGATGAAGATTATCCATTTATACATCCTGACGGAAGAACGCTTTTTTTTGCCTCCAAGGGACATAGCAGTATGGGCGGATATGATTTATTTAAAAGCACCTTCGATCAACAAACCAACAGTTGGAAAGCTCCTGAAAATATGGATTTCGCTTTTAGTTCTGCCGATGATGATATCCTATTTATCACAGACGAAAATCAAGTGTTGGCATACTTCGCTTCAAATCGCGCTAATGAGAGTGGTCAGATAACTGTTTATAAGGTACTTGTAGAAAAGGCCCCAGCCGCTGTTACTGTGATTAAAGGAAAGTTTGTAGCTGAAAATAATCCGGAGTTAAAAACAGCAAAAATTACTGTGATTGATCCTGTAAGTAATGAAACAGTTGGGGTATTCAATACTGATGAAAACGGCAAATACAATATAGAAATCAACGAGAAAGGAGGGACATATAAATTTTTAGTGGAAACGACAGATGATGCTCCAATTCATACTTCTAGCATTACCATTCCTGATCAAGATGAATTTGAAGTGTTGGGTCAAGAGCTACGTTTAGTTGAACAAGATGGGCAGGAAACACTTGTCATTAAGAACATATTTGATGGAACGACAGCAGCAAATTCGAAAGGCACTGGACCTCAAGTATCTGCTCAATTGTTACGAGAAAAAGCAAAACTAGAAGTGAATTATGATCCCCAAAAATTGGCTTCATTATTGGCAAATGGGAATGCGAGAGGTGTAAGCAATGATGTTCAAGGTAATTCATCTCAAAACAATGTTGAGAATACCGCTTCAATAAATAAGGACAATGAAGCTATTGAAAATACCGAATCTTCAGGCATCGATGAAAGTGCCCTCGCAGCAATTAGAGAAAGATTAGTAGACCTGAAAAATGAATGGAACGCAATTGATGATCAAGAAAATAGCAGCGATATTGCATTTAACACCTCTTTAGAATTAAAGAAAGAAGCGGATGATCATTTTGCACAGCATGAGCAACTTAAGAGTGCCAATTCAGATTCTACTGAAATTGCTGAAAAATTACTGGAGGCTAAAGAAACAGCTTTAGCGGCTGCATATGCTGCAAGATTAGGAAATGCCATAGATAAGGTTGAAAAGAACAGGAATCAAGCAAAAACTGATGTTCAAAAAACAATTGATGAGATTGAAGACGCTCTCAGTAATAATCAATCGGAATTGGCAGATGCATTATTGAGCAAAGTTGAGAACAAATCAACTGTAAGCCCGCAAAAATCAGTGTTCTTTAAGCAAAGAAGAAATGAAGTAGCAGAATCTTTCATTTCAAAGAATACTGCATTGATGGACCTTATAGACAAAGAAGCAGCATTTAAAGCTGAAAAGGAACAATTGATTGAGCAATTGGATGTAATTGGAGAGCAGCTTAAAAGTGCAAGTGGACAGAAGAGAGTTGAATTGCAAACCCAGGAAGAGGAGTTACAATTGGATCTAAAAGATTTAGAATACAGATTGCAACGAAATGAGGAAGCGATAGAAGAATCCAATGAAGAAGTAGCAGATTTAGGGATAGAAAAGTCAGTCTATGATAAGATTAGTACCAAAATTCAGAACAAAACAACGTCTGAGCAATACAGTGATGACAGAAAGGCTCAAATCCTTTCCGACCTGAAATCTTATGAAGACAAGGGGCTAATAGCATATTCTGAAGTCAAAGGCTTGCCAGAAGATTTAAATTCATCCACTGTAGATAATGATGAAATTGTTCAAGAACCTTCAAATGCATCCATTGATCCTGAAGTAGCAACGAGAGAAGAAATCAATACTCATTTTGAGAATCAATTAGAATCCATTGCAAACATTGGCGATGCAGATGTTCAAGATGCTCAGCGCATTCAATTGTACGACCAATGGATTGATGGATTACAGCAAAAGCTTGTTCAAAAAGAGAACGGCATTACGCAAGCCCAAACCAACGAAGAACGTACTCAACTTCAAGAAGAAATGGACCTTTTGTTGGAAGAAATCAACGAGAAACAGGGTGTACGTGATGACTTAAACAATGAATTTGCACAGCAGAGTGGAATAACGCAAAACCAAGTGGATAAGGAAAATTCATCCAAGAATACAAATGTTAAATCTTCACTTGATAAGAGCATTGCTCAACCGGTAGACATATCAGAGGTTGATCAATTCAGTGTAATTGATGATTCCTTTTCTAAGTTCACCTTTGATCAGACCTACGATGTGGGCAATCAAACAGACAGTCCGGATTTACTCAATGCAAAAAGAAGTTTATTTCAAGCTAGCGGAATTTCTGCACAAGCGGAAGAGGCAAGACAGGCAGCATATAACCTACCAACGATTGGAGAAAGGCAAAACGCTTTTGACCGAGCGAATGAACTAGAACGACTTTCCGAAGCCAAACAATTGGAGGCTGCTGAGTATTTCCGGAATTATAATGAGACAGAATACCAATTGAATGTAGATAGATTGAACAATGCCAAAGAATATGATGAAGAATTTGAATCAAACAATTTAGATATCGCCAACCTTCTTGCAGAGGAGGCAGAAGTGTATTTTCAAAATGCTGCTGAGATAAGAGCAGCAATAGATCCCAATGATCGTCTCTCTAGAAAACAAACAGATATTCAAAAGGCGTATGATTTTGAAATGTTGGCTTTGAACAAACAACGAGAAGCATTGAAAGTGCTTAAAATAGTCGATGATGAATATGTAAATCGTGCCACCTTAGCACAAAATGTGAGTAATTCTTCAGCTGCCACATCTCAATTTGAATCACAGCAGATCAATGATGCGGAAGTGATGGCTGTGACGAATCCTGAATCTGCCAAACAGCAAGGAGATGCTTTACAAGCAGAATTAACAGAATTAAGAGCAGCAATACAAGTTCAAAGCGAGACAGCGGAAGGATTGGAAGTAGGGCCTCAAAGAGACAGCGTAATAGCCAGCGTTGAATTAATGAAGCAACAACTGTCAGAAAAAGAAACAAAGGCAAGCAATTTTTATCTTCGAGAACAACAATTGAAAGAGGCAAAAGTCATTGAGGAGGCTAGACAGGCTCAGATGGTCTCAAATATTACAAAACCTAGAAAAGTAGTTGATGCCCAAGTGATCGAACTTGATACGGTAAATGTCTCTGAAGAGCAAGAACGATTGCTTATTGAATCTGCTGCTTTCAGTGTTTACGCTAAAAGCGATCAACAGAACAAGCAGTTATTGAAAGAAGCAGAAACAGAATACTTGCAGGCGGTTGAGTTAACGAAGGAAAAAATACAATTGGAGAAACAAGCCAAAAATCAAAGGACTCAAGCCGAAAATACCCAAGATGAGGCTGAGAAAGAAAGACTCATTAAATCGGCAGAAGTAATCGAATTAAATGCCCAGCGTACCAGATCTAAGATCGACTCTATTGAAACAATCGTCAAGATCAAAAACTACCTAATTTCTGCAAACGAGACTAAAAAGAAAAATGCACTTACCAATATACCACAAGAAGAAAAACAGGCCCTTTTAATTACCTACAGTAAGTATGAAAATGACCCGATATTGGCTGAATGGGTAGACCTTACTCCTTCAGATAGTTTAATCGCGGGCGAGGACATATTGAGCTCTCAAGAATCTAGTGAGACAATAGAACAATTGCAGTCTTTGGAAGGTGATCAAACAGAAATTGGGGAGGTGCCTCTTTCAGAGAGCGCCATAGAAGATGAAAGAACAGATGATGGAGTATCGGAGTTGAAATTCAATGAAAGTCCTGAAGGGGAAGATACAGGAATAAGAGGCACTGGAGAAGATTATCCGAATGTTAATTCGAGTGAATCTACCATCACAACTGATGGCCAAAGACAAATTGAAAATAATACGACAGAAAGAAATTTAAATGAAGGACAACTTCAAACTGACAATAATTCACGAACAGAGCCAAATGAGATTAAGCCAAGCGCTTCTGAGCTTCCAGCCTTGACTTTAGAAAAAATAGACAAGATACCAACAGTCGTAGATCGTCCAATATTTTTACGTTTAGATAGAAACCAGTCAGCCTACAGTGATGCAAGACCTATTCCTGTGAATACACCGATGCCTGAAGGATTGATTTATAAAGTACAAATAGGAGCATTTAGAAATCCAATTCCGCAAGATTTGTTCAAAGGGTTTGCACCTTTGATGGCTGAACAAACAAACTCAGGCATTACACGCTATACGGCGGGTTTTTTCTTAAGTGAAGGTGTAGCTGTTAGAGCTAGAGATGAAATTCGAGCCAAGGGTTATCCTGATGCTTTTGTTGTCGCCTTTTTGAATGGTGAACGCATTTCCATCAGCCAGGCGAGAAATTCTGGTGGCGGGGATTCAAGTCCTGAGGAAATTGAAGCCTTTCAAACGAATGCGGCACCACCAAAATCTGAAATCAATAGTGTGCCAAAGCTTACGAAAGTGGCAGGTGGAAGTCAAGACGGTCTAAAGGAAGCATTTAGATTTGCTGGAAGTCAGGCTGTCGTAAATACAGAAACCATTGAGGGATTAATTTTCACTGTTCAAGTTGGTGTGTATTCGAAAGTATTGCCCTCTGGGACATTTGAATATCAAGATATGCATGTAGTTCAGTTGAGCAATGGTTTATTCCGCTACAATACTGGTAAGTATAGCAGTGCAATAGCAGCAGCGGAAGTAAAAATTAACATTCAACCAAACATAAAAGATGCATTTGTTGTTGCATACTATAATGGTGAACGCATTAGTTTGAACGAAGCTGCGAATATCAAAAACAATAAATAATTCATCTGAATGGAGGCAAAACCAAAACACAAACAGCATTTAAAAGAAAAAGCACTGAAAGAAAGTGCCTTGGTCTTGTACAATGATGATGTCAATACATTTGACCATGTTATTGACTGTTTAATTGCGATATGTGATCATTCACCTGAACAGGCTGAACAATGTGCTTATTTGGTGCATTATAAAGGTCAATGTACTGTAAAAAATGGTAGCTTTGAAGCATTAAAGCCAATGAAAACAGCTCTTCTTGAGCAACAACTATCTGTAGTAATAAAATGAAAAAAATAATTATCGTACTAAGCATAATTGGATTATTTGCACATTGTGCGAAAGTGCCAATTACAGGAAGAAAACAATTAAAACTGTTTCCATCATCACAAATGTCAAGCATGAGTTTTGATCAGTATGATCAAGTGAAGAAAGAAGGAAATATTTTACCTGACGATGACAAAAGAGTTGAGTTGGTGCGTAAAGTAGGGAATAAAATATCCGCTTCTGTAAATAAATATTTGACAGAAAATGGAGAGAAGAAAAGAGTAGAGGAGTTTGAATGGGAGATCAATGTGATCGATGAGAACATAGTCAATGCTTGGGCTATGCCCGGTGGAAAAATTATGTTTTATACCGGCATACTTCCGATATGTGATGGTGAAGAGGGAATTGCCACAGTGATGGGTCATGAAATTGCTCATGCAGTAGCGCGTCATGGAAACGAACGCATGAGCCAACAAATACCTGTTCAATTAGGAAGTATGGGCTTAGCAATGGCTTTAGAACAGAAACCAGAAATGACCAAAAATATATTGATGTCTGCTGTCGGTGCTGGCTCTCAATTGGGTATATTGAAATACTCCCGCATGCATGAATCTGAAGCTGATAAAATGGGATTGGTATTTATGACCATGGCAGGTTACAATCCAGAAGCCGCCATAGATTTTTGGAAACGCATGTCTGAAAACAAAGGGGGAGGAGCACCACCTGAATTTATGAGTACTCACCCTAGTGACGAGAGAAGAATTAGCGACATCAAAGCGTTTATTCCAGAGGCACGCAAATACGCTCCCTAAGATTACTCTATGTTCATGCTGATTCTAATTCCAGTGCTTTGATGCGCATTGCCGTTGAAACCAGAATACACACCTGCATTAAACAATAAAAAGATTCTGTCTAAAGAGTACCCCACCTCATAATAGGGAGCATGCTCGGGCTGCAAAAGTGTGCGCAATTCAATTTTCTCCTTTAAATTGGTCGAATTAAGGAAGGGTAAATATTTAAATAAAAGGTGATCATTTTTGATTGAAAAATGTGCTTCCATATAATTTGTAGCAGTATTTCCCTGATAATAATCTAATTGTTTAAAGGTATATGTTGATGCAGATTGCATCAAATAAAAGGGTTCAACTTCAAATCCATAATAGTCTGCAAAAAAGACGTTTTTCCTTTCTAGAAATTTACCAACACCAATTTTATAACTGATTTCATCCAGCAATCGATAAGAACGCTTCTGTTGAATAGAAAAATGCAATGCTTTGAACTGGGATTGACTATTTATGACTCCATGAATGCCCTGCTGGTAACGTAGCTTAAACATAGGCGCAGAGGAAGGAATGAGTTTTTTTTCTTTCCCCCACATTCTATAGTACTGTTTTATGGTGTATTCAATCGAACTTCCGAAGACGAAAGAAGTGTTATTATCGAGCAATGCATTGTTCCTCAATACAGCATCATTGGTCGGAGTATTTGTACTGTAGTCTTTCGAATCACCAATTAATGCAAAAGAAGAATTATTCTTTAATCTACGGCGGTCGGAATACAATAGCTGACTTTTCAATACCAATCCATTTAGAATGTCGTGCTGATGTATTAGTTGAAAATAATCTTCCTGATATAGTTTAAAATAATTGTCAGTGAACAGGAGTGTGGAAATGGAGTTAAACAATTCAGGAACAAAGCCATTGACTCTGTTGTATTCTTGACTTCTACGACCCGTCAAAAAGGACAATTCACCCCTGTTTTCGGGAGAATAAGCATATACGAAACTCAAATCACCCATCAAGCGCTCTCTTGAGAAAGCATACACCCCATCGAGTTTTACATCAAATGATTGTGCAGCTTCATTGTATGCAGTCATTGTAAACAAAGTTTTTCGCAGATGAAACCCATCCACTGTGTTGAATGTCGGTTGAATCTCAGCCAAAATGCCTTTTGGTCGATAAAAAACCTTTTTATTTTCACTTTGCAATTGACCTCTAAAAAACAACAATTTGCCAAGCGTTGATTTTTTTGCATTGTAGACAGTGTCACCATCATCTCTTTTATTGATTGAATCGCGTGCAGAATAAATGTCTAGTTCCTCTTTGCTTAGAGGTATTTCACGATTAGCATTCCAAAGACTATCAGACAATTCAAAGGCATTTTTGGCATACTCAACTTTTCTGTTTGAAGTAACTTCCATGCTATTCAAACTGTCTTCTTTCTCTTCATCTCGTTCCAATCGCTCTTGTTTTTTATACAGTTGGACGAGTTTAACGGCTTCGCGATTGCTCAATTTATCTTTGTCGAGTAAAGCATCAATCTTGTCATCTATGACGACCAATTTCTTCTCAACGCGCGCAGGATACTCCATTTGAACTGCCGTTAGACTGTCTTCCTTTACTGCCAATTTTAACTGATCAATGATCTTGGATTGCACTTTGGTATTCGTTTCAACAGTCAAATTATTCAATGTGGCTAAATATTCTAGGTGCATTTTAAAACCAACAGCTCCTAGGTCTACACGGAAATTATGATTGGTAGGCATCCAGACATTTGAAGTTACCTCATTGTAGATTTGCTTGTATTTGACCTTGGAAAGCGGCAAATCAAACTCAACATCCACTTTATTGAGGTTCCATAAACCATCATTGATGTAGATTGTACCTCGCATAAGGTCACTGCCTTTGCGACGAGGAATAATCTTTATTTTATGCACCTTTTTTTCTTCTTCAAAAAACGAATATTGGAATTCAAAACGATACACAGACAAAGCATATTGAGAAAGTGGGTTGATGATCTCAGGTCCTCCTAGGTCATAAAAATTTAAATTGATGTAAGAGGACCCACTTTTGAGGGTATCTCTTGTGCCAGATTTTTCTCCTAATACTTTTTCTACAGTTTTGTTGGGCCGCTGAAAAGAATACAACGTAATCGTTTCATTGATATCTCCAGCTTTCATGTCTTCAATGTCCTCATCATCAGCCAATTTTTCAACAAACCAAGGAATGTCATCAGTATTGTAAAAACTTCGAACATAAATGCTGCAACGATAAGCCTCAATTTGCTTTTTATACAAGGGAGCCATCGCAATGGACTTTCTGATAATATTGTAAGCAGGATCTTCGCTAGAAGGGTCTACAGTAACTTCTTTGATTTGCACTGCCATGGATTGGAGTTGAACAGTGAAAGCCTTTAGGTTCTGGTCAATGTTACGCTTAAGTGTTCTTTTTTGAAAACCAATGCTTTGAAAAATAATTTCGTACTGTCCCTGAGGCAAAGAAAGTGAAAATTCACCAGCAACATTGGCCATATTACTTTTTCCTAAAGCAGGGATATATATGCTGCAATAGGGAACTATTTCTTCATTTTCATCGACCACTTTTCCTTCGATTCTGTAATAAGATTGCCCGTGCAACTTGAAGAATAACGTACAAAGGAAGAAAACGAGTAGAGGTCGAAGCATTTTTATTCTATTTTGAAGTCTGCAATGCATTATCACTGCCAATTTAGTTATTTAGTGACTTATTATCAATATATTAATCTAGTATTGTTAACAGTTTTTTGTTCAGAGGTTTCTATACAAAAACCTCAATGAACGCAATAGGTATGGAAATTCAGATTGGTTTATTGTTAATATCAATTCATACAGTGATGGAATCAATGAGGAAAAATTTATAGTAATTCCTGCTTGAGTTCCATTTTACAAAAACTAATATCATGACTTATAACTAACACTGTAATCACGACAATTCAATAATCTGTCCATCAAAGTATTGTATTTTATTGATTACCTAAGTTTAAAGAAAAGAACTTAATCCTTTTTCTCCTGATTTTTTCTCTTGTCTTTCTTATGCTGTTCGATTGTGGTTCCAATGGCCAGTCCAATCACAAGGCCCATTCCCATCCACAAAGCCAATTTATCTGTGGACACCAATAGCAAAACATATAGCAATGCCTATCGACTGTGGTATCCCAATTTTGTATTATTCATGTTTGAATTATCAGAAATTTAAGGAGATGATAAAATATTCATGCTGAACGGTGAATTCCATTTTTATAAGCGATACAATGCCTGCAATACTTTTCTACTTCTATTTTGAATACCCGCACTTTCAGACTGTAACAAAAGCTCTTGCAGGATTGGAATTAATTCGTGTTTTAAGTCTGGGTGATTTTTGCAGATGTTATACAATATTGTCATGCTGAAGGCTTTTACTGCAATGGCTTCTTTGGCATCTGTTAAATACCCTAAACAGCGATCAAAGAGCTGTGCCTCATACTGCTCAGGAAACTCCATAAATTGCAGGATGCGGACGATGTTGCGCTTGAGTGCGATTTGAAGCTTGGGGGTTTCCAACAATTCAATCATCCTTATTTGGTAAGGTTGCATCATTTCCGGATGTTCATCAAAACAATGAGAGACAGCCATAGCAGCGCGCTGACTTACTCTATAGGTATCACTGAAAAAGCATTGCATCAATTCTTTCAGACGGTTTTGATCTGTGCCTATATATTGAACGATGCATTGCGTGTTTTCTTTAGAGTGTTCTTGGAGTAATTGATCTTCTATATTCATGACCTAGCGACTCAACTGTTGCGCTTTCTGCAAATAGATGTTTGCTTGCTGTTGGTTGCCAAGATTTTGGTAGGTGATGCCTACCATACGGTAATAGTTGGGTTCGTTCGGACGCAGTGCAATGGCCTTTTTAAAATAAACAATGGCTTGCTGATATTCACCAAGAGTGCCTAAGGTAGCACCATAATTGGCCAAGGCATCCAAGTGATTAGGGTTGGCTTTTAGCGCTTGTTGGTAAACTACCTTTGCCTCTTGGTATCGTTTATTTTCGAAGTACATGCTTCCCCAATTCGACAGCACATTGACATTGTTAGGATTGTGTTTTATGGCTTCTTTGTAGGCAGCATCAGCTTGCTGAAAGTCACCTAAACGGTAATACGCCAATCCCTTTTGTCCCCAGGCATCAGAATATTTAGGTAGAATTTGAATCGCTTGATCAAAGGCCTGCACTGCTTGTGCTAAATAATTGTTCTTCATTTGAGGATCTTTCAACTGCATGGCTTTCTCTTTCATCAAGCCCAATCCATGGTAGTAATGGCAACGGGCACTCTTGTCGCAATTTTCAACATCAGTCGTGTAGAGGGTGTAATTGTCTTTCCAAGCTTGATTGCGATCAATGGTTTTAAAGCCATATGCCATGACGATTAACCCTACAAACAGCAATGGTTGCTTTGCTGCTATAATGCCTTTGTTGGGAAGAATCTTTTGTTGGAAGGGAGCATAAATCAAATAAGCCAATACCACACAAAAACCAAGAGAAGGGATGAACAATAAGCGTTCTCCAAATGAAGTACCAATGGTAAATACAAGGTTAGAATACAGGGAGATGGCAATGAAGTAGAAGGCTATTCCAAAAGAAATGATGGGCATTTTTCTCCACAATTTCACCATGACAAATGCCAAGGAAAGGTAGATCAAAATACTGAACCACACCCACTGGTTACCAAAATCAACCATGCTAATTTGATTGAGCGAATAGTCGTTCATTAAGGGATGTGGAAAAATCAATTTCCATAAATACAGACCTAGAATTTTGATCGCTGTAGCCAACCTTACCGCTTCAGTGGGTGCTGCCATCAACATATTGTCAATTTTAGCAATGGTTTTGTTGCCACTGAATGATCCCAAAACTGCAATTCT
The DNA here is from genome assembly GCA_002713165.1 of Verrucomicrobiota bacterium. Taxonomy (GTDB): domain Bacteria; phylum Bacteroidota; class Bacteroidia; order Flavobacteriales_E; family Vicingaceae; genus PAVT01. The sequence continues at coordinate 4,985 of PAVT01000024.1, read as the reverse complement.
TGCCATTACATAGGTCAAGAAAGGCAAAAGGTAAACTGCAGCTTTTGATATCGCTATTTTCCAAGTTAAGCCCCGAAACATGACCAAAATCAAACCAATAATTGGAACAATACTCACGGCACTTTCTTTGGCGAAACATGCCAATCCAAAAAGGACAAGGCTCAACATGAGTTTCTTTTTATTGGGTTGGTCTACATGCTGAAGTAACAATATCATGGCGCCAAGTGAAAGACCAAAGGCAAGTATATCATCAATGCTTTTGATGTTTGCGACAACTTCTGTGTGAATAGGATGGGCCACAAAAAGCAGTACAACCATCATGACTAACCATTTATATTCTTTACCCCAAAGCAATTGCAGAAACACAAACAACAAACAGGACATTAGCATATATGCCAATACATTGCATAAATGCGCGAAGGAGGGATTGTCTGGAGCAATTTCCCATTGAATGGCAAAAAGGCTCAAACTTAATGGACGATATAAATTGGCTTGCACAAACCCATAGCCGTACCGATAATGTGTTTTGAAAATGGTAGGGATTCCTTCTATGCCTTTTTTTACAACAAAATTGTCTTTAATGACAGAAAAATCATCCAAGACATAGCCATGATTCAAGGTGTTGGCATACAAGAGGAAACCAAGCCCCAAGATTAGCAAGAGCTGAGTACGGTTTGCTTTTAGCTTCATTTATACAATTATAAGCAAACCGACCCTTCCAATATAGCACATTGCAACATTCTTAAGAATACCTTGTTAATACTATTTGGACAATAAGTTTTTATGTTCCTTGTTCTGGGCTTAATTTAGGAGCCGCAAATAGCAATCATACGATCAATCTATGAAATCCATTACACCCATTACCTTTAAAAACCGTGAACAATCTGACTTCGTAAAAACCTTGCGTAAACGAGTTGATGCTTACTTTAAGGAAAATCAATTGCCCAAAACTGGTGGATTAAGAATTAAAATTAAAGCCATCTTCATGTTGTCACTCTACACTGTACCCTATTTTTTATTGCTTTTTGGAGTGATTGAGAATGTTTGGATAATGTGGGGCATGGCAGTTTTAATGGGTTTTGGCATGGCAGGCATAGGACTTTCTGTAATGCATGACGCCAATCATGGCAGCTTTTCGCGCAAGAAATGGTTGAACAAGATTGCGGGTTTCTCTATCAATTTCTTGGGTGGAAATGTGAACAACTGGAAAGCGCAACACAACATTTTGCATCATTCATACACCAACATCGAAGGTTACGATGAAGACATTGAGCCTGGAAGTATACTGCGCTTCTCACCAAATGCCGAAAAGAAAAAAATACACCGCTATCAACATTATTTTGCCTGGTTCTTGTACGGATTGATGACCATGTCATGGACCTTCAAGAAAGATTTTACTGATGTCATTCGCTACAAGAAAATGGGGCTGTTTAAGCAATTGAGAACATCCTTTACAAAGGAATTGTGGTTAATCATTGCCACAAGAGTCATCTATTTCATTTACATGCTTGTGATCCCAGCAATGTTGCTAGAAGTTAGTTGGTGGCAATTGATCATAGGCTTCTTGACTGTTCATTTTGTTGCGGGCCTTACTTTGGCATTGATTTTTCAATTGGCACATGTGATGGAAGACACTGTATTTCCCACACCCGAAGATGGTGACATCAAGAATCAATGGGCAGTGCATCAATTACAGACTACACTCAATTTTGCCAACGGCAGTCGTTTACTAACTTGGTTGATTGGTGGATTGAATTTTCAGGTAGAACACCATTTGTTTCCGCACATTAGCCATGTGCATTACCGAAAAATTGCACCCATTGTACGCAAAACTGCTCAGGAGTTTCAACTGCCATACAACAGCATTCCTTCTTTCTTCCAGGCTTTGGCTTCTCATGGGAGAATGTTGTATCAGTTGGGGAGGTAACGAACCACAATTTCGCTTTCTGCAACTTAATAAACCACATGAGCGTCTTTATCATAACGATAGAGTTTAGCATGTTGAAACCCTTTATTAAAAGCCTAATAATATTTTCAATAGGGTTCATATATAGCTCTGCATCCGCACAATGGACGACTGTGCATAGTTCACCAATAATAGGTGATTCATTACAGAACATAAACGATATATTCTTTTTCGATAAAGATCATGGCATCGCCGCATGTGGTTTTGGTGATCATTATTATCATAGGATAAATCCTGATAACAGTCAAATATTAGTTACTCAAGATGGAGGTTATACTTGGGACACAGTGATGATCAGCCAAATAGTAAGTTTTGAATCCATAATTGATTTTGACGAGAACACTGCAATAGTTAGTGGTTCGTTTATGTACGATAATGCAGGATATCCTATGGATAGTTCTTTTTTAATTTTAAGAACTACAGATAGAGGATTGACATGGGATACAACCATTTTTAAGAATATGGTTGTCAGTTTTGATCTAAGGCGAGATTTATTGATTAATAACAATGATTCTACCGTTTTGATACCTTTTATAAGTTCAGATACACTGAACTTATTTAATTTTTTAGTTAGCAGAGATAAGGGGTTAACATGGGATACAATACCTTCATCAATACCCCATTTAGTTCGGCCTTCAGTTACTTTTTTAAATGATTCAATGGGAATAATGAGTGGAGGTAATGACAATTCAAAAGTGTATTTTATAAATGGACGTATGCAAATTTCTGATAGCGCAATGGTCGATACATTAAATCTTTCGAATGGGCGTATGTTTAGAAATAATTCAAAGATTTATTTAACAACAAGTCAAAATCGTTCTAATTATAACTATATCTATGAATCAATAGATAGTGGTAGAACATGGAATAGGATAAGACTAGATTCAAATTATTATTTTATTCATGAGATGGTATTTCAAGATGATACAACATTTTATGCAAGTGTTAACTATTATTACGGCTACAATGGAATATTAAAATCTGAGGATGCTGGAAGAACATGGCAAAAACAAAAAGCAGCACCTATAACATTTGACTCAGCAAGGTGGTTCCTAAATTTGCATTTGATAGGAAATGATACGGTTTATGTAGGAGGCGGTCACCAATTTTTTGCGACATATAATGGAGGCAAAACTACTGTAGGCCTTTCTGAAAATCAAAAACAGCAAGCTCCCATTCAATTATTTCCCAATCCAGTAAAAGAATATTTTACAATTGAAATCACAGAGAAATACGATCCAACGTTTCAATTGTACAACGCCTTTGGTCAACAATTCCCCATTACTCCTGTAAAAAGTGATGTAGGCTATCGTTTCAATGTGGGTTACTTACCCAAAGGCGTCTACTTCTTGCATATGGTGGGAGAGAAACGTAGTGCTGTGAAATTTATCAAAGAATAATTACTCATCGGTATCCACTACCTCAAAACGCAGCTCCAATTCATGAATGTTCTCTTGGCTATCCGTGACTACTGTATAGCGTATGCTTTGAGCGCCTTTTAAGTCCTGGGTTTCTATGGCCGTCCATAATTTTTGATTTTTCCCTGCTTCCAAACTTTCTTCGTACTCAAGGGTGGCACAAGCACAATTGCTACTGATGTTGTAGATGCTCAAGTTTCCTTCTCCAGTATTGCTCAGTTCAAAAAAGCGTTCAATAAGGATGCCTCGGGTGACTTCTCCCAAATCGTAGCTTGTTTTTGCAAAGGACACTTCGCCCAATTTCTCTAAATTAATCTGAGAATCGTCGAAGGAATTGGTGACAGCGATCAATTCAATGCGCCTTTGTCGGGCAGCAGCAGGGCTATAAATGGCGGCAATTTTATTGTTGTCATCGATGCTTTCTTGTACCGCTAAATCCCCATAGGGAACCGCTTTTATGCTCAACAAACCTCCATTTTCGGCTTCTCCTTGCATATAGGGAACAAAAGCACCCTCTAGGACTTCTTCAAAATAGTTCTCGATACTGTTTATCCTTCTTTTGGTCAGGGTCAAATTATAATCAGCCGCAGACAAGGCACTGGCAAAACCTTTTACCGCCAATTCGATCTGGCTGCCTTTTTCCAATTCTTTTAGCAATAGGGGAGTAAACTCTTCCAATTCTGCCAATCCTTCTTGCAGCTCCTCAAAAAATGCATTAATCTCTTCCTTTGCTTCAGCTGCTTTCTTCCCAGAGAAAAGTGAACCGTATTCTTGTACATAGTCGCTTTGCAAGGCTACATAGCCTTCAGCTAAAGCCATGTAATTGGCTTCCGTGCTGCTGTCTCTGGAATTTGGATTGGGTTCATCATTGTGAAAATACAGCTGCAAGGGAAGGTATTTGTTCAAAACCACTACGTTCACCTCTTTCTCTTCTTGGTTGAGGCTATCCTCCATGATTTCTTCTTCAAAATCAACAGCAAATAAGTCATTACAGCAACTAGCTCCTTTGGCTACATTGCCCTCACTGCGGTTTGAGCTGAACAGGGCTTTTTGATCTGCCAGACTGAAATAATAATCATCTGCAGGGCTGTTGATCCCATATCCCATGTTTTTGGGCGTTTCATAGGCATGATTGCGGTGTTCACTTTGAAAAACGTCAAAGCCACCGAAACCATTGTGCCAGTTGGAACTAAAATACAAGCGTTTGCTTTTTATGCTGTAATATGGTGTGATTTCATCGTCTGGGCTGTTGATGATGGGACCAAGGTTAAGGGGCTCGTCAAATCCAAAAGATTCCTCCTTGGCTACCCAGAGATCCATGCCGCCCATTCCTCCAGGTCGATCTGAACTAAAAAAGAGGTGGGGGGTGCTGTCTAATTGCACCAAATGGGCTTGTGTATTGTTGCTGTTAGGGAAGTTAATGTTGTTGTTGAGTTGAGTTGCATTAGTAATCACATTGTCAATTAACTCGCCTTTGTAGATGGAGCAAACAAGCTGGGTGTCGCAAGCAGAAAAATACAGCTCATTTCGAAAGAGTAAGGGATTGGCGAGGTGCATCCCCTTGAGTATTTTGGCGGTTTTTTCATCCAATTCCAAGGGCT
>PAVT01000023.1 GCA_002713165.1 Verrucomicrobiota bacterium | reverse complement strand
ATCTCAATCACAGTTATGCTGTTCATTTCAAAGAACTATTCTTATTTTGTATCCTTGAACAGCGCAGGACACACAACGGCTTACAACAATGTATAACCGCAATTACGGCGGATTCGACTACGTCCGAATCCACTCGGAATTGCTAAAGTCTGTGCCAAACCGAAAATTAACGCATATTAAACCGTAACTGACGGTTATACGAGACCGTTAACAGTTGCATGGACAATGGTTGAAAAATAGACTAGTAAGAGAAAGGTTGGTAGAATCATATTTTTCTTCATGGGATACAAGTTTGTTGTTGTACTCCCAAATATGAAATAATACGCGTAAAGAAAAATGGGCATAAATACCTGTTTTCTAAGTAAATCAAATGATTTATCTCATTTAATTCAGATATATCGACTAATTATCATGACTTACTTCGCAATATTCACCGCTCTTTTTTCTCGAATCACAGTTACCTTGACTTGACCTGGATAGGTCATTTCTGATTGGATTTTTTGTGCAATGTCGTAAGAAATGCGGTCTGCCTCAGCATCGCTTATTTTCTCACTTTCTACAATGACTCGCAATTCCCTGCCTGCTTGAATGGCAAAAGCTTTTTCTACGCCTTGATGTGACATGCCCAAAGTTTCCAATTCTTTGATGCGATTGATGTAGGATTCTACGATTTCTCTACGCGCACCAGGACGTGCCCCCGAAACAGCATCGCACACTTGAACAATTGGCGAAATCAGTGTTGTCATTTCAATTTCATCATGGTGAGCACCTATGGCATTGCAGACCTCTGCCTTCTCTTTGTATTTCTCGGCCAATTTCATACCCAACAATGCGTGTGGCAATTCAGGCTCATCGTCTGGTACTTTACCAATGTCATGTAGTAAACCGGCACGCTTGGCCATTTTAGCATTTAAGCCCAATTCTGATGCCATTGTGGCACATAAATTGGCCACTTCTCTAGAATGTTGCAAAAGGTTCTGCCCATAAGAAGAACGGTATTTCATTCGGCCAACCATGCGAAGCAATTCGGGATGCAATCCATGAATACCAAGATCAATGCAGGTTTTCTTGCCTGTGTCAATGATTTCTTCATTGAGTTGTTTCTGCGTCTTGCGGACCACCTCTTCTATGCGGGCAGGGTGAATTCGTCCGTCGGAGACCAATTGATGCAATGCAAGACGAGCGGATTCTCTACGAATGGGATCAAAACAAGACAATATAATCGCTTCAGGTGTATCGTCCACAATAATCTCCACTCCTGTCGCTGCTTCTAAAGCACGTATATTTCTACCTTCTCTGCCAATGATTCGGCCCTTCATATCATCAGAATCAATGTTAAAGACCGAGACTGCATTGTCGATTGCTTGCTCGGTAGCCACACGTTGAATAGTTTGAATGACCACCTTTTTTGCTTCTTGATTGGCATTGATCTTGGCCTCCTCCACAGTGTCTTTGATGTGCACCATGGCTTCTGTTTTGGCTTCGTCTTTCAACACTTCAACCAATTGCTCTTTGGCGTCTTCGGCAGAAAGTCCAGAAACTTTCTCTAACATTTCCACTTGTTTGCGGTAATTCTTTTCTAGCTCATCTTTTTGCTTGTCGACAATTTCAATCTGTTTCTCCAAATGCCCCTTTTTGGCTTTGTAGTCTTTCTCGCGTTTGTTGTTCTCGTGCAGCTTATTGTTGAGAGTAACTTCTTTTTGTTTTACCCTATTTTCTGCATCCGACATTTTCTTTTCTCGCTGAACTATGGTTTTTTCATGCTCCTCTTTCAGCTTTAAAAATTTCTCCTTGGCTTGTAAGATTTTGTCCTTCTTGATGACTTCGGCCTCTGCTCTTGCATCTTCAATGATGGCACTCGCTTTTTTCTCACTGCCTTTTTTGATAAGCACAAAGGCAATGCCTGCTCCTACTCCAATGCCTACAATGGCTCCAATAATTAATTCTAGTATCTCCATGTTTACTCTTAAAATAAAAACCCGTACAATCTGTTGGTCTGAGTAAACTCCTAAAAAAGGATCTGAATTCCTCCGGACAATGCAAACTTCCAAGGTCTTCCTTTCGGAAAATCACCACGAATGTGGATAAGTAAGGCCTGTTTTTATCATCACTAAGGGAAACTCATGTTATAAATAACGTTGAGTTTACCAAACATAACAAACTGTACGGGCAGTTTTGTTGACCAAATGGTCATGTATTAAGAACGTTACAACCTCTCTTCAAGAAGTTGATCCAATGCTTCCAATTGTTGTATTACTCCAGTATCTTCAATGATCGTTTTCTCCTCCAAAACCATACTTTGGGTTGCAAAATGCAAGGCACTCATGGCCAATAAATCTTGCTTATCACGCACTGAATAATTCTGCTCATAATCCTTTATCATCTTGTCGATGGCTTTTACAGCTTTGCGAATCCCTTCCTCTTCTTCCTGCTTTACAGTCATTGGATAAATCCTTCCAGCAATGTTCACTTTTATGGATAGGTCTTTCATCAAATTATTGGTTCAGTTGAGCAATACACTTGTCCACCTCCCGCACGATTTCATTGATCTTCAGCTTGATTTCGCGATTGTCTCCTTCTTTTCCTCCAGCTGCAATGCGCAAAATTTTATTCTTCTCCTTCAATCGCTCAATTTCACTGTCTTTAAACAACAGTTGCTGTTGATCTCGTTCACAAGTAGACCGCAATTCTTCCAATTCTTTCTTCAATGCATCTTGTTGCTCGATAAGTGCTTTTACTTTGCTTTCTACAGCATATACCAACGCACTAAATTCTGCCATTCTTGAGAAAAATTTTGATCTGTAACAAAGCTAAACATTTTTTAATCTTGGCCGAATATTTACGTTATAATAAGTCGCGCTTGGATAGATTTGCACTTTTTTGGTTCGAATGTTGTTTCCACTCTACTATGATTAAACCTCTCTTATTTTTATTCGTTGCGATTGCATTGCACTTTTCGCTATTTGCGCAAGCATACGACCCTAATTATTTTAGGTCACCGCTTGACATACCGCTACTTCTATCTGGGAATTTTGCCGAATTACGCTCCAACCATTTTCATGCAGGCATCGACATCAAGACTGAGGGAGTAGAAGGCAAAAAGGTTTATGCCGCAGCAGAGGGTTATGTGAGTAGAATTAAAATCTCTCCCTATGGTTATGGGAAAGCAATATACATCACTCATCCTAATGGCTATACCACTGTTTACGGTCATTTAAAAAAATTCAGTGACCGCATTGAAAAAGTCGTCAAAGCAGAACAATACCGCCGAAAATCATTCAGTGTCCAGCTATTTCCCTCGCCTTTTAGCTTATCAGTAGAAAAAGGAGAAATTATTGCTTACTCAGGCAATACAGGTGGTTCAGGTGGGCCCCATTTGCACTTTGAAACAAGAGAAACAAAATCAGAACATCCGGTAAATCCATTATTTTTTGGGTTTTATGTAAAAGATCACCGCAAACCAGAAATTCGGGCCATAACATTTTATACAAAAGATGACAATGCTGTTGTAAATGGTTATACCCAAAGCAAGCGTTTTAAAGTTCAAGGAGGCAATGGAAACTACAGTCTGGCCTATCCCATAAAAATGAATGGCACCTTTGGCGTAGGCATCGAAGCTACAGACCGCATGGACCTAACCTCCAACACCTACGGCATTCACAACATTCGACTCTATTTTGACGAGCAATTGATATTTGAACAGCAAATTGATGAATATGCCTTTCACGAAGACCGCTATTTAAATGCTCTCATTGATTATGAAACATACATCAAATACAGACGAAGGGTTCAGAAAAGTTTTAAGGAACCAGGCAATCAATTGGGCATATATAAAACCCTAGTCAACAACGGTATCTTTAAAATAGATGATCAGAAAGTGCATACACTGAAGTATGTGCTCACCGATGTTGAGAAAAACCAAAGTACCTTAAACCTCCAATTGATTGGCGATCCAAATCAACTGATCAAGACACAATCAGAATTAAAGCCCAAGGCGATAAAATTCTTCCCTTACAACCAAAGAAACACCTTCCTGAAGGACGAAGTTTTGGTGGATATCCCTAAAGGTGCTCTATACAATGACCTTTATTTTGAATACAACAAAGGAGAGGTTATGCCCAAAACAATAAGTCCCCTTTACCAAATTCACAATCATTTTACCCCCTTGCACAATTACATCAATGTAAGCATCAAAATGCGAGGACTTTCCTCAAAGCAGCGTCAAAAAGCCTTGATTGTAAGTACCACCGATGGCAAATCATGGTATGCTGAGGGAGGAAAATGGAACGGAGAAAATTTGACTGTTCGTACAAGGAGTTTTGGGGGCTATGCTGTGGCCTTAGACACCATAGCTCCAAGCATCAAAGCAATGAATATTTATCCAGGAGCCAATCTGCGGAGCAAATGGTCCATCATGCTAAAAATCAAGGACAATTTAGCAGGCATTGCATCCTATGCTGCAAGTGTAGACGGAGAATGGATCTTGATGGAGTATGATGCCAAAAAGGAGTTACTTTTCCATCTTTTTGACGATCAAATTTCAGCGGGAAAGCATCAATTTAAATTGGTGGTAAAAGACAAAGTAGGCAATGAAACTGTTTTCGAAAGCTCATTTGTGCGTTAACATCCTTTAGTATTGCAATCGATCTTCCTATACTAACTTTGAAATATGATTAAATCCAAACTGCTCTTGTTGCTAATGTTTGTTTGTGCCTTTGGCCAACTTGATGCGCAGGAAGAAAAAGGGGAACTAATTCAATTTTCTGGGGTGGCTGTTTCGAACGACAGCTTAAACCCAGTACCCTTTGTTACCATATTAGTAAAACACACTGCACGAGGAACCACGAGTGATTATTATGGCTACTTCTCATTCGTCGCCAAGAAAGGTGACACCTTAATCTTCACTTCTATTGGCTACAAAGAATCAAAATTCATTGTGCCGGACAGTTTAATTGGCAACCGTTATTCCCTCATTCATGCCATGTACAGGGATACTGTAAATATAGAAACTGTTAACGTATATCCATGGCCCACCCCAGAACAATTCAAGGAGGCTTTTTTGGCCTTGGACGTTCCTGATGATGATTTAGAAGTTGCACGAAAAAACCTTAGTCCAGAACTGTTGGCCTCCAAAGCTGAGGCAATGCCTATGGGAGGGAGCCTGAATTTCAAATGGCAAAATCAACAAAGGGTGAATCAATTGTACTTTATAGGTCAATATCGTCCAATACCAATATTTGATCCAATTGCATGGTCCAAGTTTATTCAAGCATGGAAAAACGGCGATTTTAAACGTAAGGACAAGAAATAGCCATTTCTTTATTTTTTAATACTTTCGGACAAACGCTCCATCTTGATCAAGAAACTCCTTTTGAGCCTTCGATTCCTACTGTTCCTATTTGGGTCATTGAGCATGCTTTTTGTACTCTTAGCCTTTACTGATGTTCCTTTTCATGCTTATGCAAAGCTTGCAACTCCAGAATCAAAACTAAAAACAGCACCAGATTATATTATTGTCATGGGGAGCGATGGAATTCCCTCACCTTCAGGACTTTTAGCAACATATTATGGCATAAAAAAAGCGCAAAGTTTTCCAAAAGCAAAGATTGTGCTTGCTTTACCTGCATTAAGCATTGATGATGAACAATTGATCATCATGAAAGAAGAATTTTTAGACAAAGGAATAGCTGCTAAAAGAATATTGTTTGAGCATCAAGGTCACAATACAGTAAGCCAAGTAGGAGGTATAAAGAAATTAATCAATGACCAAAATGCTGCTCTACTGATTGTTTCAAAACCCGAGCATATGTATCGTTGCATCGCAACCTTTAAGAAAGCAGGATTTACGAAGGTGGGTGGACATCCCACTTTTGAGAGCCCATCCGAAGAAGGTTTGCTAAAGTCGAAAAGCAAAGAGGCATGGGCTGAGAATAATCTTTCACTACGCTATAATTTATGGAGTTATATGCAATATGAAATCCGTGTGCTTAGAGAATATACAGCCATTGCCTACTATTGGGCCAATGGTTGGATATAACCTTAAAAAAAGCTTTTGCCTTCTTTGGCAAGTTTTCTTAAAATAGGCGAACATCGGTAACGCTCCTCATGGTATTCATCAAACAAATCATCTAAAGCATTTACGCATTTGTTGATGCCCAATTGGTCCGCCCAAAGCAATAATCCTTTTGGATAATTGACACCATTCGTCATGGCCAAGTCAATGTCTTGTGCATTAGCGATTTGCATGTGTAGGGTATCTGCTGCTTCATTGATTAGCATAAACAAAATACGCTGAAAAATACGTTCCTTCAAGCCTTGATCTTGGGAAGGTTCTGGTATAGAACTTTCATCAGTATACTTGTAATAACCTTGACCGGACTTTCTGCCAAAATACCCAGCCTCCATCAAGCGTTTTTGAGTAAAAGAGGGCTTGTACCTTGCATCGTAATAAAAGGCAGTAAAGACTGTTTCAGAAACGGTATAATTGACATCATTGCCAATAAAGTCCATCAATTCAAAGGGACCCATCCTGAAGCCACCGATGGATCTCATGGCATGATCGATGGTTGCAAAATCAGAAAGACCTTCCTCATAAATGCGAAGTGCTTCTCCATAAAAAGGTCGGGCAACTTTATTGACGATAAACCCTGGTGTGTCTTTTGCTTTTACGACGGTCTTTCCCCAAGAAGCGATCATCTCCATGGTCTGATTTAAAATTTCTTCATCAGTTTGAATGGCAGGAATAACCTCCACCAATTTCATCAGAGGAGCGGGATTAAAGAAATGGATGCCAATGAAACGACTAGGTCGACTCAAACAAGCAGCCAATGAAGCAATAGATAAGGAAGAAGTGTTTGTAGCAATGATACATTTCTCTGATACGATCGTTTCCAATTCGCTGAAAACCTTGCGTTTGATGTCTAAATTCTCTACGATAGCTTCAATGACTAAATCGGCTTCATTGAAATCAGCAATTGAATTTGAATAGTTGATATTGTTTAAAATGTTTTCTTTCTTGTCTTCATTTATTCTTCCTTTTTCTAATAAACGATTCAAGATCAAACTCAATTTTTCTACACTTTTCTTGAGTGCTTTCTCATTTAGATCATACACCACCACTTGATGTCCTGCTGTTGCCGCCACTTGAGCTATTCCACTTCCCATAGTACCACAACCTATTATTCCAATGTTCATACTTCGCTTTTTTATGAAAGGTAAAATTAAGGGCTGAAGATGACAATCCCTCCATCATTCTATATAGTTTATTTTAGAAGCTTTATAACGGCATGATCCTTGAAAATACTATTTTAGCAAAAAAGAAATTATGAGAATATTATTGATTGTTTTATTGTTCATTTTTATTTCCCCCATCAAGGCAGAAGAAATTATTTCATCGGATGAAATTTTAATTCAAACTGAGAATAAACAAGCTTCCTTTCCGGGTGGCAAGGAAGCTTTAAAAAAGTGGTTGAGAGAAAATACAAATTACCCTGAAGATGCTAAACGCTATGGAACAATCTTGGTAACATTTACAGTGAAAAGGAATGGCAAACTCGATGACTTTGCTGTAAAAAAGGGCGTCAGTGAATTCCTAGATTATGCTGCTGTGCAAATTCTCAAAGGTATGCCGAAGTGGGAACCAGCCCTAAAAAATGGGAAGGCAGTTGATGCAGAAGCACAAGTTTCAGTAAGATTCACCCCTCAGAATCAGGAGTAAGCATAACTAATTGCCAATAAAATTAGGTTTTCGTTTCTCTAAAAAGGCAGTCACACCCTCGGTGTAATCTTTGGTTTCGCTGGCTTCAATTTGTAGCTTAGACTCAAGGGCCAATTGTGCCTCAAGTGAATTGTTCAATGACTGATTGAATGCTGCCTTTGTAAGGCTTAAACCTTTGGTTGGCATTTGGGCCAATTTAAAAGCCAATTTACTCAATGCTTCCTCAAAGTTATCCTCTGGAATTGCTTTGTAAATCATTCCAATCGCTTCAGCTTCCTTTGCTTCCACAGCATCACCTAGCATCGCAAGCGCAGAGGCTTTTTGAAAGCCTACCAACCTAGGCAGGAAAAATGTTCCTCCACTGTCTGGAATCAAACCGATGGCGCTAAACGCTTGAATGAATTTTGCACCTTCCTTGGCAATGACAATGTCACAAGCCAAGGCAATGTTAGCTCCTGCACCAGCGGCCACTCCATTTACTGCTGCAACGATGGGTTTGGGATTGTTTCTAATTTTTTGAATGATTGGGCCGTAATGTTCATCCAATATTTTTTTAAAGCCTGGATTCAGTTTTTCATCGGTAACTTCCACCAAATCTTGCCCTGCACAGAAGGCTTTGCCTTCACCCCTTAGCACAATGACTCTCACATCTTTGTCTTGCCCTGCATTGTCCAATGTTTGCTGCAACTCCAATGCCATGGCACGGTTAAAACTGTTAAAGCTTTTTGGGCGATTGAGGGTGATGTTACAAACACCACCTGATTTTTCTACAATAAGGTTACTCATTACTTTAAGCATTTAAAATAATCAAATGGCTCGTGACAATCTTCACATTGAAAAAGTGCTTTACAAGCCGTAGATCCAAAACGACTGACCATCTTGGTATTCATGGAGCCACAATTGGTGCATTTAATCATGTTGGGCTTTCCTATCAAAGCATCTTTGTCAGCTGTTGCTTCCAAAGGTGCTGCGATGCCATACTTTTCTAGGGCAGTTCTGCCTCTTGATGTTATCCAATCTGTGGACCAAGCAGGACTTAAAATAAGTTTTATCTCAGCCGTCATGCCTGCCGCCTTAAACGCTGCTTTGATGTCATCACCGATGGTGTCCATTGCAGGGCATCCCGAATACGTAGGAGTAATACTGACGATAAATATATCTCCTTGCTTATCAACCTTCCTTACAATGCCTATGTCCATAATGGAGAGCACAGGAATTTCGGGATCGCTGACTGACCTTAAGATATCTTCAATTTCAGGATCAGCTACTCGCATTTACCACTTCATATTGGGGTAAGCCCTTTGCATGTATTGAAATTCTGCCAGTATGTATCCCATGTATTCTGTATGACGGCCTGTCTTGCCACCGTATTGATAGGTTGTTTTCTCTGGCATTACAAGTTTGGAAGCCTGCAAAGTTGTATTCACCCTCTCCATGTAAATGGGCTTTAATTCGCTCAAATCAGGGCCAACACCCATCTCCGCCATCAATGTTTCGGTTTCAGTGGGTTTAAAGAGTTCCATGCTATATCGCCATAAAAACCCCATAGCCTCCGTCAAACGTTGATTGCTTTCTTCGGTTCCATCCCCCAGACGTTTCATCCAAGTAGATGAAAAATCAACGTGATAATCTACTTCTTTGACTGATTTGTGAGCGATGGCTGAAATCCGCTCGTTTTTACTTGACATTAATTCATTCAACAGCAATTGATGGAAGATGTCAAACAAAAACTGTCGACAAATCACATAGGCAAAATCCCTGTTGGGCTGTTCTACCAACAAGGCGTTCTTGTATTCATGCTCATGACGCAACATGGCCACTGAATCTTCGGTTGCTCCATTCCCTATGACCTCAGCAGCATATTGGAAATAATTCCTCACTTGGCCAAAAAGGTCTAAGGAAATATTGGTCAAAGCGATGTCTGTTTCTAACTCAGGACCGTGTCCACAAAGCTCGCCCAATCGTTGACCCAAAATGGTCGGATTGTCACCCAAAAGCAATAAATAATCGTATAATGCCTTTTGCTCCATTACATGTGTTTTAATTCGTCAGGCAAGTTGTAAAAGGTAGGATGTCGGTAGACTTTGTCTTTTGCAGGCTCAAACAATTCACCTGATTTCTCAGGATTAGAAGCGGTAATGTGTTTTGATTCTACTACCCATACGCTCACTCCTTCTTGTCGTCGAGTGTAAACGTCACGGGCATTTTGAATTGCCATCTCAGCATCTGCTGCATGTAAGCTACCTGCATGTCTGTGATCCAATCCGTTTTTGCTACGGATGAATATTTCCCAAATGGGCCAATCTTTATTCATAGGGGTTGAATTTGATGTGTTTAGGCGGTTTTACTTATTTTCTGCTCTGCTTGCTTTCTAGCATGTGCAAGGGCAGCTTCTCTCACCCAGGCTCCATTGTCCCAAGCATTGTTTCTGTCTTCCATTCTTTTGCGGTTGCATGGTCCGTTACCTTTTACAACGTCCCAAAATTCATCCCAGTCTATTTCTCCAAAATCGTATCCCCCATTCTCATCATTCCATTTTAGGTCTGGATCGGGAATTGTCAAGCCCAATATGTCTGCTTGTGGGACTGTTTGATCTACAAACTGCTGTCTAAGCTCATCGTTGGTTTTCTTCTTAATCTTCCACTTCATGGATTGTTCGGTGTTTGGTGAATCTTCATCTCTTGGACCAAACATCATCAAGGAAGGCCACCAAAATCGGTTCAATGCGTCTTGTGCCATTTGTTTCTGCGCATCAGTTCCATTGGCCAAGGCAAGCATGATTTCGTATCCTTGTCGTTGATGAAAACTTTCCTCCTTGCAAATCCTTACCATCGCTCTTGCGTAGGGTCCGTATGAAGTCTTGGTCAACATGACTTGGTTGATGATGGCAGCACCGTCTACCAACCAACCAACTGCACCCATATCTGCCCAGGTCAAAGTGGGATAGTTAAAAATTGAGGAATATTTTGCTGTGCCTTCCAACAGTTGCTCTACCAATTCATCTCGACTAATTCCTAGCGTCTCGGCTGCACTGTATAGGTACAGTCCATGACCAGCTTCATCTTGCACCTTGGCAAGAAGGGCAACCTTTCTCCTTAGTGAAGGTGCGCGACTGATCCAATTTCCTTCAGGTAACATTCCGACTACCTCTGAATGTGCATGCTGTGATATTTGTCTAATGTGTGTTTTGCGGTATTTTTCAGGCATCCAATCTTTCGCTTCGATGTTCTCACCACGATCAATTCTCGCTTGAAATTCTTTTTCTAAATTGATGCTTTTATTTTCCATAGTGTGTGTTTAACAATCAAAATCAACAATTAGTTCATCTGTTTTTGGGATAGCCTGACACGTCAATATATAACCCTGCTCTACCTCTTCTTTTTCCAATGCATAATTCACCTCCATCTCCACTTCTCCCTTCGTTAACAAGGCTTTACATGTGCAACAAACACCACCCTTACAAGCGTATGGCAAATCGGCATTGTTTCTCAAAGCGGCATCCAAAATGTTGTCCCCACCTCTTGACATATTAAACGTAGATCGAGTACCGTTGTTGATGATCGCTACTTTGCTGATTTCACCATGGGATACATCAAAATTTTTTGTCTTTTTCTTGTTGCCTGGTGTATTGAACAATTCGAAATGAATCCTCTTTTCATCAAGCCCTTTTTGCATTAAAAAATTGCGAATCAAGAAAATCATTTCGTTGGGTCCGCAGATAAAAAAATCATCAATGGAGTTGATGTCCAATAAAATCTTGAAAATGGATGCCAATTTTTCTTCGCTTATTCTTCCGTTAAACAAAGGGGAATCTCTTTCTTCTTGGGTTAAGAAATGATAGAGCTCAAATCGATTGAGGTATTTGTTCTTTAGTCCTTCAATTTCTTCTTTAAAGATGATGGATTGAACAGTACGGTTGAAATAAAACAAGCTAAATGTGCTTTCTTTTTCCTGATCTAGATGTGTTTTGATAATGGAGTGAATGGGAGTAATCCCACTCCCTGCTGCAAAGGCGACGTAATTCTTTTTGTGTTTGCTGATGGGTTGAAAGAATCGACCATTGGGAGGCATTACCTCAATTACGTCTCCAGCTTTCAACACTTCATTGGCATATGTAGAAAATCGTCCATCTTCGATCTTCTTAACTGCAACTTGCCAAGTATTGTCCAATGGACTTGAGCACAATGAATAGGACCGCCTTACCTCCTCTCCATCAATGTTTGCTCTCAAAGTAAGGTATTGACCTTGCGTATATTCAAACAATTCAGCAAGCTCATCTTCTATGTCAAAAGTGAGTACAGAACACTCTTCTGTTGTTTTTTGAATGTCTTTCAAACGTATTGGGTAAAACTGCTGTGCCATCTTCAATGTTTGTAATACAAAATTAACTATTGTGAGTTTCTAATCCATGATAAAGGTCATGCTTATCCAATCAGTGACTCCCCATCAAGATTCGTAGTCAGGAAATCTGTCATTACTTGAAAATATGATAGCAACTGTTTATATGCTGAAGCGACTTGATCTACAAAATCATCTGCCAAAACATCCTTGTCCGAAAATTGATGCATCGTATAAAAATTTTTGTAGCGAAGCAATTCTATGTTTGGGTCCTCTTTATTGAATCCCCGTGGCACCGTCTTCAATTGTTCTCCCTGCAATGGACCATAAAAACGCTTGAAGTTCTTTTCATTCAAGACAGCATGTAAAGGATCGGCATCCATTTCAATGTGTCTTCTTATCAACTCAAGGTCTTCTTTGTTAGGCTGGTAAAACCCACCCCCGACCATTGTATTCCCAGGCTCAATACTGAAGTAATACCCACCTCTTCGATCAGCTCCTTTTCTCCGGAAAGAACCACTTCGATTGGTTTTGTAGGGCTGTTTATTCGGTGAAAAGCGTACATCTCTGTATATGCGGTAAAGGCTCTTTTTTCCAGAAACGGTTTCAATCTTGTCAAAGGAATCCATTCGTTCCAGCAATTGGTCTGCAAAAGCGATCATTTCCTCGTTTGATTGAATGTATTCACTTTTATTTTCTTGAAACCAATCTCGATTGTTATTCTTCTTCAGTTTCTTTAAAAAGTTTAGTGTTTTTTCCATAAATCATATGTGTTAACGGGGAAATGAAATTACTAAATTTGAATTGCATAAGTCCGCTCTACCTCCCAATTGATAAAGCCTTGGAATTAGAAATTAAAAGTCGCTTAGAAAGATTTAAAAATACCCTTTGGGAGACGCATTTCAAAATAAACAAGAATGATGCAATACCTTTTATTCAAGGAAAAGATAGAAGAATCGTATGTATTGTCAACAAGTCGCTGACGATGCATTGTGCCTTGATGCCATATCCTGAGGGTTGGTACATTATGATGAACAAGGCCAACATCAAAAAACTATCACTAACGGAAGGAGACCTTGTACATCTCAGTATTCGTAAAGATGATTCAAAATATGGAATGCCAATGCCAGAGGAATTGAGGTCATGTCTTGACGAAGATCCACTGTCAATGAAGTATTTTGAAGGCTTGACTTCTGGTAAAAAACGCAACCTTATTCATATTGTAAGTAAAATTAAAAGCAGTGAGATCAGGATAAATCGTTCACTTGCTATATTAGAACATCTTGTGCGAGAACGAGGCAGCCTTGATTTCAAAAAGTTGAATGAATTAATCAAAGAATACAATCAACGTTATAAACTTTAAGTGATCGAAATACAATGAAAACTAGATTTAACAACTTTCTAGAAAGAAATAGATGTATATACATACATTTTGAAATTTTATCACCATATTTGCCAAAATTTTTTAAACAACCAATATGAAAAAATCAATTGTATCTGTATATGCCCTTTCACTAGCCTTTTTTATGGTTTCTTGTGCAGGAGGAAATACTGAAAATCAAACAGAAACTACTGAAGATAAAACGGTAGAAGAAACCACCGAAGTGACAGAGCTCATGATAAAAGGTGGAGACAGTAAAGTTAACTGGGAAGGAGAAGTGCTTGGAGTATATGCTCACCAAGGAACTGTTGACATCACTGAAGGGATGCTATCCTTGGAAGGAGATAAGGTCACGGCGGGAAATTTCACTGTTGACATGACAACCATGGTCGCTACTGATGACAATTATACTCCTGAAGAAGGAAAAACTCCAGAAAAACTAATAGGCCATTTGAAAAGCGCAGATTTTTTCATGGTAGATTCTTTCCCAAAAGCAATGTTTGAAATTTCAGCTCACAATGTAGAATCAAAAACAATCACAGGTAATTTAACAGTAAGAGGAATTACCAATGAGGAAACTGTAGAAGATGTGACTATTGATCTTAATTCAGGCACTGCAACAGGATTGCTCAACATTGATCGTCAAAAGTATGATGTTGCTTTTAAGCACCCATTGGAAGATGTTGTTCTTTCAGATGACATTACACTTGCCATTGAATTGAAGATGTAATTAGACTACTGACAAAAAGAAAAGGCTCATCGATTGATGAGCCTTTTATTTTTACAAAGAATTATTAATGGTTGATTATATTGTTGTTTAAACAAGGTATAATCGACTTGCATGTGAGACGAAGATGGGCTAGGTAAGACACTGAAGTCTATACCGTAAAAAAGGATCAGTCCGCATGCTTTTATTCTTTAGAGTTTGAACAGTACTTAAAGCAGCCAAGGAGCTAGCTTGAATAAAAGAAAAGGAAAAACGAGGAAGGATTAGTCGATAACCAATTAACTCAATAATCGTTATGAGAGTGCAAAAACAAAGTGTCGGGATTGATATTTCTAAGGACAGCTTTACCGCTTGCTTCTGTTTGTTACATAAAAATGGAAGCTTGCAGTTTAGTGAAGTCAAGAAGTTTAAGAATGAAAAACCCGGCTTCAATCAATTGTTAAGGTGGGCTAGAAAAGTTAAATTAACTGAACTTCCAATCAGCTTTTTAATGGAAGCAACAGGAGTGTATTATGAGAACTTAGCACATCATTTGTTTGACGTAAAACAGCAAGTTCATGTTGTTCTGCCTAATACCTCAAAGCATTATTTTTCAAGTCTTAACATCAAAACAAAAACAGATGAACTAGACGCGAAGGTGTTAAGTCAATTTGGAGTTGAACGTACTCACAAAAAGTGGATTAAACCGGAAGCGATTTACTTACAACTTCGTAATCTGTGTAGGTACTACGTACAACTACAAGAACAAAAGACTTCTTTAACGTGAGTTCGACCTAAGCAATTTTCAAACTTGGCAATAATCGTTGAATATTGACTGAAGGTTTAGAATCTAAGAAAGAGTATGCCGTTAAACCT
>PAVT01000022.1 GCA_002713165.1 Verrucomicrobiota bacterium | reverse complement strand
GGGTTCTATTTTGCTTTTCCAATAACAATTCAATGTTTTAAAGGGTGATAATCATCTAAAATTCAATTTCAGCTTTTTATCGGACTGTAATGATTTTGAAATTAGAAAAACTCAGCATCTTTGGATGTTGAGTTTTTTTTATGCTTTTTTAGTCCATCACCAACACTTCCTTGATTCCCTTTCTTACTAGCACCAAGTCAGATTCAGAAATTTTACCCATTTTTCTTACTGATCGATTTTTATTGATCGACCGCATGTGCATAATCAATAATCAGATTTATTGTCTAAACCATTGATAATATTTGGGTTAGCAATCAAATCGCCTTTGTATCTCTTAAGTTTTGTGGTGAGTGGACAAACCCAAACAACAGGAGCGTATTGGTTGAGCAAGTCACCACTTACAATAATCACAGGCCTTTTGGCTGCTTGTTACTTCCACTAGTAGGGTCTAAAATGGCCAAGAATATTTCACCATCTCGCATCTTCATCACTTAGTTGTTGCAAATGTTCAGTCATGCCTTCTTCGGCCATGGAAATCAGGTCTTCATCCTTTGAAGCTTGGTGATAGGAACGAATGTATTCTAGTCTTTTCAGATGATGAAGGTAGGTGCTAAGCGCTTTTTCAATCAATCGGTTTTTGGGAACTTTTAGTTTTTTAGCTTGCTCACTTAGTTCTTTTAATAGCTAGTCTGGAAGTGTGGAGGTAAAGGTTGACATGCTTTTTAAAATTATTCGTGTTGCATTTATCAGTTGAACTCACATAACAATAAAGATTTTCACATTGGGAAAATCAGGCTTTCGTTGTTAGATTAACAAATGCTCTGTAATGAGATAAAAACTGAATTTCCCATACCTTTCTATCAAAGCAGCCGACACGAGGAGCTTATAAAAAAATTCATTGAACAGCTTAAAAATGTGAACAGTTGCAAATGGGCTTTATAAACAGCCCCAACAGTTGTTTACACACCATAGCAGGTATATATTCCTTTTTCTTTGACTTTCTCCTGATAAAATGGAAAAGCTTACGTATAGAATTAGGCTTATTTACTGAAACTCCCATTTTGAACAGCCAAATGAAAGGAAACAAACCAAACGCCATCAATAAAAAACACGAATGAGAGTTGACACTTTTTCGTACTTCAAGGCCAATAAGAAATCGTTTCTTTGCAGTGTCTATGGCAGAAAAGAAACACAAAGCAGGTTTTGTAAACATCATCGGTTACCCCAATGTGGGAAAATCTACTTTGATGAATCAATTGGTGGGCGAAAAATTGTCCATCATTACACCCAAGGCACAGACGACTAGGCACCGT
The DNA here is from genome assembly GCA_002713165.1 of Verrucomicrobiota bacterium. GTDB lineage: Bacteria > Bacteroidota > Bacteroidia > Flavobacteriales_E > Vicingaceae > PAVT01. Next base: position 10,719 of record PAVT01000022.1, on the reverse strand, counting down.
ATTTTAGGGATCGTGAATGAAGAGGATGTACAGATTGTTTTTTCTGACACCCCAGGCATTCTCAAGCCATCCTACAAAATGCAAGAAGGCATGATGAAGTTTGTTTATTCTGCCTTGGAGGATGCAGATTTAATATTATTGATGATCGAATGCGGTCAGCGAAAGATAGAGGATGAAAAGCTGATGGGGTTTTTGCAGCAAGAACGCTGTCCTGTATGGGTGCTGCTCAATAAAATAGACCTCAAATCACAGGAAGAACTGGAGCAAGAAGTGTCGCACTGGGCAACACAATTTCCTCAAGCCGAAATATTGCCGATTGCCGCTTTGCACAAATTCAATGTGGAACCCTTGGTGGAAAAGATTAAAAGTATATTGCCTGAAAATCCTCCCTTTTACCCTAAAGACAGTTTGACGGATAAGTCTGAACGCTTTTTTGTAGAAGAAAAAATTCGTGAACATATCCTTACCCACTATAAACAAGAGATTCCCTATTCTGTGGAAGTAATGGTAGAATCTTTTAAAGTGGAAGAAGAAATCATTCGGATACATGCCAACATATTTGTGGCAAGGGACAGTCAAAAGCATATATTGATAGGAAAACAAGGACATATGCTCAAAAAGGTAGGATCAAAAGCTAGGCAAGATTTGGAAAAATTTTTTGATTCAAAAATCTTTTTGTCACTGCATGTGAAAGTAAAAAAGGATTGGCGTGATGATCAGGAGCAACTAAAACGATTTGGATATTTGTAGAAATTATGGGAAAGACAATTGCCATTGTAGGACGCCCGAACGTCGGGAAGTCAACATTATTTAACCGTTTGACAGAAAGCCGAAAAGCCATTGTAGATGAAGCAAGTGGAGTTACAAGAGACCGCATCTATGGAAAGGGCATTTGGAATGACAAGCAATTCAATGTCATTGATACTGGAGGCTATGTGATCGGTTCTGAGGACCAATTTGAGGCAGATATCCGCAAGCAAGTCAATTTGGCCATAGAAGAGGCTGACGTGCTGCTGTTTGTGTTGGACACTGCCGTAGGCTTGACAGATTTGGACCAAACGGTAACCGACTTGTTGAGAAAAACCAAAAAGCCCATTTATGTGGTGGCCAATAAGGTAGACAATCATGAGCGCATTGCCGATGCTTCGGAGTTTTATTCTTTGGGTTTAGGAGAAGTGTTTCCACTTTCAAGCATCAATGGCAGTGGTACAGGAGAGTTGTTGGACCATTTGATACAACACATCGATGCACCCATGGAAGAGGAGGAAAGTGACATTCCACGCATTGCCATTATAGGACGGCCAAATGTGGGCAAATCTTCCTTCATCAATGCATTACTAGGAGAGGAGCGCAACATAGTGACTGCAGAGGCGGGTACGACCAGAGATGCTGTGGGTACACTCTACAATTCTTTCGGATTTGAATTCATCATTACGGATACTGCAGGACTCAGGAAGAAAGGCAAAGTCAATGAGGACATTGAATTTTATTCGGTCATGCGGAGCATTCGAGCCATCGAAAATTCAGACGTCTGTATTCTATTGATTGAAGCCAACGAAGGCATATTAGCACAAGACATGAACATCTTGTCCCTGGTGTTGAAAAACAAAAAGGGATTGGTCATTATGGTCAATAAATGGGATCTGATTCAGAATAAAGATGCCAACAGCATGAAGGAGTTTCGCGACGCGATCTTGAGTCGCATCGCACCTTTCACAGATGTCCCCATAGTCTTTACTTCAGTGCATGAAAAGCAAAGAATCCTAAAAACATTAGAGGCAGCCATTAAAGTATTTAAGAATAGAAAGAAGAAAATAAGCACATCGAAGTTGAACAAATTCTTTTTGCCTTTAATAGAAAAACAACCCCCGCCATCGGTAAAAGGTAAATTTGTGAAGGTGAAATTTGTAAGCATGTTGCCTACCTACAAACCAACTTTTGTATTTTACTGCAATCACCCACAGTATGTCAAAGAACCTTACAAACGGTTTATTGAAAACAGGTTAAGGGGAGAGTTTGACTATACGGGTGTGCCGATCCAACTCTTTTTTAGAAAGAAGTAAGCTGCTAACTATTAGAGACTAAAGCATTCTTTAATTTGGGCCATGTAATCCAATTCTTCCCAAGGAAATAATTTTACGCTAGTCGTTACTTTTTCTCCATTTGGAGAGACAAAAGACTTCTCTACTACCTCGCATGCTCTTCCCATGTGTCCATAGGCAGCAGTTTCAGAATAAATGGGTGTTCTTAATTGGAAACGCTCTTCAATGGCATAAGGGCGCATGTCAAAAATTTCCATCAACGCTTGCGCCATTTCCCCATCACTCAACGATACTTTTGAAGTGCCAAAAGTATTTACGTACAAGCCCATAGGCTCTGCTACACCAATGGCATAAGCCACCTGTACCAAGACTTCATCTGCAGCACCTGCAGCCACTAAATTCTTTGCAATGTGTCGTGTGGCATAAGCCGCAGATCGATCTACCTTGCTGGGATCCTTTCCTGAAAATGCACCGCCACCATGCGCTCCTTTACCACCATAAGTATCCACAATGATTTTTCGGCCGGTCAATCCGGTATCTCCATGAGGCCCGCCTATCACAAATATGCCGGTGGGATTGATGTGGTAGGTAATTTGATCGTTGAACAATGCCTGAGTAGCGGCAGGCAATTTTGCTTTTACTCTAGGAATCACGATTTCAATGATGTCTTTCTTGATTTTCGCCAACATGGCCTCCTCGGTATCAAAATCATCGTGTTGTGTAGAAACCACGATCGAATCGATACGAATGGGCTTATTGTTGTCGTCGTATTCTATAGTTACCTGCGACTTAGAATCAGGACGCAAATATTTGATGGCGTCATTTTCTCTTCTAATGTCGGCCAATTCACGCAAGATTAAATGCGAGATTTCTAGGGCCAAAGGCATGTAGCTTTCTGTCTCATTGGTGGCATAACCGAACATCATGCCTTGATCTCCAGCACCCTGTTCCTCCTTGTTTGCACGATCAACACCCTGATTGATGTCTGGGGATTGCTCATGAATGGCTGAAAAAACACCACAACTGTTGCCGTCAAACATGTACTCACTTTTGTTGTAACCAATGCGGTTGATGACCTCTCGTGCAATTTGTTGCACATCCAAATAGGCTTTTGATTTAACCTCACCTGCCAAGACTACTTGACCTGTTGTAACCAAGGTTTCACAAGCTACTTTTGAATCCTTGTCAAAAGCCAAAAAATGATCAATCAATGCATCAGAGATTTGATCGGCCACTTTGTCTGGATGGCCTTCTGAAACAGATTCTGAAGTAAATAAATATGACATAGCTAACTATTTTGGTGGACTAAATTACACATTGAGTGCTTTAATTTTCCTCAACTGGCGAAGAAGTTAAAGCTTTAAATATATCTTCCAATTTGGTGGTTTCTTTTTGAAGTGTCAAGACAGTTGTCTTATTATCGACAGCCAATTGGAACAATTGATTTCTAATTTCGACTTTAGGATCGTGTTGAAGGGTCCAAACAGTAGGTGAAACTTTTTTTACACCGATCACACCATGGATAGATTCAAGGTCTTTTTTCTCCATGGCTTGTTCAAACTCTACTCTTATTTGATCTTTTGATTGAAGCACACTGCCCAGATTTTCTACAGTATCATTGGCCACCATATTGCCGCGGTTAATAATAATCACACGGTCGCATATGGCTTCCACTTCTTGCATGATGTGGGTAGAAAGCATGACGGTTTTTTCGGCACCGATTTGTTTGATCAGGGCGCGGATTTCTTTGAGTTGATTTGGATCTAAACCACTTGTGGGTTCATCCAAGATGAGCACATCTGGATCATGCAAGAGTGCTTGTGCCAAACCTACTCTTTGTTTGTAGCCCTTCGAGAGCATTTGAATTTTTTTGTGCTGCTCAAGTTCTAGCCCCACTTTTTTGATGATTTTACTTACACGCTTTTTTTTGTTGTTGAGTTTATGTAAACCTGCAATGAAGAGGAGAAATTCTTTGACGTACATTTCATGGTACAAAGGATTTTGCTCAGGAAGGTAACCCATCAAGCGTTTGATTTTCATCGGCTCTTTACTCACATCCATGCCACATACCTGCACCTTTCCAGAAGTCGCAGGGATGTATGCAGTGATGATCTTCATCATGGTTGACTTGCCTGCACCGTTTGGTCCCAGAAAACCGACAATTTCACCAGGTTTTACTTCAAAACTGATTTCATTCAAGGCTTTTTGCTTGCCATAATGCTTGCTTACATTTTCAACTACAATAGACATTTGATGGATATGAATTAGCAGGACGAATTTACTACTTTTAAAAAGTTCAAAAATGGAGAAATTACAAGGTTTAGTCGTTAAATCCACTGGAAGCTGGTACGAGATTGAAACAGCAGAGGGCAAGCGCCTTCAGGCGCGCTTGAAGGGGAAATTTCGCACGGCTGGCATCAAGAGCACCAATCCAATTGCCGTGGGTGATCGCGTGCATTTCCACATGGAGGGAGAAGAGGCCATGATAGAAAAGATTGAAGGGCGCAAGAATTACATCATGCGCAAATCCATCAATTTGTCCAAACAAACCCAAATCATTGCAGCAAACATCGATCAAGTGTTTTTATTGATCACATTAGAAAGCCCTGTCACAACCATGGCTTTTGTGGACCGTTTTTTAGTGGCCGCTGAGTCTTTTCGTATTCCAGTCGTATTGGTTTACAATAAAATGGATTTAATAAAGCAACAATCACAAGAAGAAGTTTTGCAACTTTGGTGGGATACCTATGCGAAAACAATTTATCCGCAATTGAAGATTTCGGTGAAAGAGCAGCAAGGCCTTGAACAGATCAAAGATGCAATGAAAGGCAAAACGTCCATTTTCTCTGGACATTCAGGAGTAGGGAAGAGCAGCTTAATCAACGCCATTGACCCAAATTTACGATTGATGGTCAATGAGATATCAACCTATCATCAATCTGGCAAGCATACCACAACTTTTGCCGAACTCTTTAATTTGCCATTTGGTGGAAACATCATCGATACTCCGGGCATCAAGGGCTTTGGAAATGTAGAAATGGAAAAAGAGGAAATTGCGCATTACTTTCCAGAAATGCGCCAGCGCATGCAGGCGTGTAAGTACAACAATTGCGTGCACATCAATGAACCGAATTGTGCGGTGAAGGAAGCAGTGGTGAATGAGGAAATTGCATTGAGTCGCTATGAGAATTACCTCTCCATTTTCGAGGAAGACAAGGAGGAACAATTTCGTAAAAAAGGATATTGATCCATTCAAATGAGAGCAGTCCTGCAAAGAGTATTGAGCGCAAATGTGCATGTTAAGGGAGAGGAGATTTCCTCCATAAAAGAGGGCGTATTGTTGTTTTTGGGCATTGAAGTGGAGGACACTGCGGAAGACATCAATTGGTTGACAAAAAAGCTAGTCAATCTGCGCATTTTTAGTGACGATGATGGAAAAATGAACCGTTCCTTGTTGGATGTAAATGGAGATGTGCTTGTAGTAAGTCAATTTACCTTGCATGCCAGTACCAAAAAAGGCAATCGGCCCTCCTTTGTGAAAGCAGCTCCGCCGGAAGTTGCAGTGCCATTGTACACTTCATTTATTCAAAGCATGGAAACGGCTCTTGGTAAAAAAGTTGCCGCAGGACAATTTGGTGCAAACATGCAGGTTGGACTTGTGAATGATGGGCCTGTTACCATAATACTTGACTCAAAAGACAAACGATGAGGTACATTTGGATCCTTATTTTTAACACTATTGCCGCCACATCTCTAGGGCAAAATAAAAGTGAGTATGGGCTCATGCTTGTGGATGAATTATGGCATTACCAGCATCTAGTCGACAGTTTGCCTGACAATAAAATGGTAGATCTAAAACAGGTTGATGGATTGCATTTTGACATTCGCTATGCCACCGCAAATAATTTTACCCAACAAGTCATTTATCCTAAGGCAGAAGCCTTTGCGAGACAGCCAGTTGCAAATGCCCTTGAAAACGCAAATCGAGCTTTTCAGAAGAAGGGCTACTCCATTAAAATTTGGGATGCTTATCGGCCTTATGCTGCAACAGTTTTGTTTTATGAATTGATCAAAGACACCACCTTTGTCGCATCACCTTTCTCAGGTTCCAGGCACAATAGAGGTTGTGCCTTAGACCTCACACTTGTTAACAATAAGACTGGAAAGGAGGTTCCAATGCCCACCACTTATGATGACTTTACAGAATTGGCATATCCAAGCAGCCCTTTAAAAGATCCCATTCTTGCAAAAAACAGAACACTGCTGATCGAGACCATGCAGGAGTATGGCTTTGAAGTATACCCAACAGAATGGTGGCACTTTGATTTTAAGGGTTGGAAGGACTACCCAATTTTAAATTTAACCTTCGACGAACTAAAGAAAAACAAATGACCTTAACAGAAGCACAACAAAAAGTAGACGATTGGATCCAAACCTATGGGGTACGCTATTTTAATGAGCTCACCAACATGGCACAATTGACCGAGGAAGTTGGTGAAGTAGCGCGGATCATCGCACGGCGGTATGGGGAGCAATCAGAAAAAGAGAGCGACAAGGACAAGGATTTAGGGGATGAGTTGGCCGATGTTTTGTTTGTCACGATTTGTTTAGCCAACCAGACCGGAGTGGATTTACAATCAGCTCTAGAACGCAATTTGGTAAAGAAAACCCAGAGAGATCAGCAGCGGCATAAAGACAATGAAAAACTATAAATGGCACTACTGCATGAAATAGCTATACAATTGAGAGAGAAAGAGCAAATAGATGAAGTAATAAGAAGCGACATGTTCATTGTCCTTTTGTAAATAGAGGTAGAGGCAGATGCCAATTAAACCAATGCCAAAGGCGAGGGCAAAGACCTCTTTAAACCCAATGTTCAATAGATAGATGCTTGCAAGGATATACGGAGATAAACAGAGCAATACACCCAGGTATCCTAGTTTTGGGTCGATGGAATGCAAATAGCTGAAAGTGCGGTGTCTTAAAAAATGCATTGCTCCAAAAACTAGTAGTGCAATGCAAAGTATACTGTACAACCAATGCAATTGGGTAAACTCATTCTGCAAAAACAGCAAGATAATGAGCAGGCCAGCCAAGGGGGCTTCTACCTTCCAGACCAAAGGAGGAGCCTTGCCGATTCTTTTTTTCTCCATTCCCAACACTTATCAATAGTTAATCGATGTTCAGCTAGCTTTTCAGTTTTTTACCCTTAAAAGAATAACTCTAGACAAATTTAACAATTGAATTGCAAGAGGATAAAGATAACGTCAGAATAGATAGCCTAAGCTTAAAAGTAAATTGAAGCTTTTGGTTGAGACCTCTCCTTCCTCTCTAAAAGTACCTTCTATATAATTGAATTTTCCAAGCACAATTTCCCTCAAGTAGTAATAGCCTATCATTGAAATATTAAATCTTCTTTCACGAATATTTAACAATCGCTGAATACCCATTTTTAGAAAATAATTAAACTGAGTTTTCTTAATTAATTGATTAGTAACGGAAAAAATAGCAGTATCAGAATTGGTTGTTAATTGAGAACTAGAAGAATTAGCTGACTGAAAATAAGTAATGGCTCCGATCCCGCCAATCAAATCAACTTTTTTAAGAAAAGATACACGATGATAAATATCTAGGCCAATAGAAATATTCTTGCTTGCGATAATATTTGTATTACCCCCGAAATTCGATTGATTAAGATTATTGGAATTTATAATGTATAGGTTTTCAAATGAACTATACTTAATGCTTGGTAAGAGAAGATTTTTTGATGAAGAGTCTAAATACATAATTTTTTTTATTCCAATGCCAACACTTGAGTTAAAAATAAATTCTATTCTGTTTTCAATACTTAGATCTACCGCAGGACTTAGATTAAACTCTAAATTAACTTCAGCTTTGTCTTGTGCAGAAGAATAAAATACTGGGAACAATATTAGCAGAATGCAAAAATTATTTAACATCTAGATCAAAAGAAATTCAGTGATTTTGTCTTAACAATGTATTTTAACGTATAAAGATAATGAAAATTATTCAGTTTCATCAATAATGGCTTTTTGCTGGAAATCATAATGCGTCACCCTCCTCAACTCATAATAGCTCTGCCAAAAAATGCGGTAGGCACTTATGAAGCTTAGTAAAGCATTGTCTTTCTCGGATTGGGCAATCTGCAAATCGGTAATCAGAATCTTGCCCAGCAAATACCGCTGCTTTGTCACTTCGAATCTTTTATCGGCCACTTCTCTTGCTCGCTTGCTTATCAGTAATTGCTTGCGATTCAGATTGTAGCGCGCAACGCGTTCATAAATGTCTTGCTCAAAATCAATGCGTTCTTGTTCTATAGTTGATTTGATCAATTCAGCATTGGCTTCCGCTTGCTTGATTCTACCTTTGCCTGCACCCCACTGCAATATAGGTACATTCACCCCTAAGGAGACAAATTCCTGATTTTGGGGCTCTTTATACGCTTCTTCCACAGTTCCGGCGGTTTGGCTCAAGCCAAAGGTTGCCAATAGATTAAAGTTAAAGCGGTTGTTGCTTTTTACCTCTGCTACATTCATTTCCGCCTCAAAGGCTCTTCTTTGTTGTTGCACTTGCAATGAGTTTAATTTTTGCGCATAGTTCAATGCTTCTTCATAGTTGACAATAAAATCAGGTATAACAGAATCCAATTTCAATGCTAATTTTTGTTGAGAGGAGTAGCCTAAAAAAGTTGCCAGTTTTTGCCGACTCAATTCATAATTCAAACTCTGTTGGTCGAGTGCCATTTCTGAGTTGAGCAAAGACAATTCTAGTTGCAGCAGTTCGTTTTCTGAAATTTTGCCATAGCCATAGCGGCCTTCACCAATTTTATAGATGGTGTCGTTGTTGGCATAATTTTTTTTCGCATTTTCTAGTGATAGTTGATCTCTCAACAAGTCAAAGTAACGGTTAACTGCTTGGATTGAAAGTGACTCAATTTCTTCTGTTTTGAGCAAGTTCGCTTCAGTAAACACCAAAGGTTCAATCTTTTTATCCCATCTAAATTGGTTGAATCCAAACATATTTTGGGAGTAACCTATTTCATATGGTCTGCTTAAATAATTGGTAGAGTTGATGTTGCCCGAAAGTTGGATGTTGTCTAAACCTGAGCGCACAAAAAGGTTCCCTCCAGTTGATGAAACTGCTTGATTAAGACTCAAATTGGCTCGGTTCGAGATTAAGTTTCGATTTACAAATGTTTCAGTGCCATCTGGCTGTGTAATGCTTGATATGGACCGTTGAATTTCTGGCAAGGTGCCATTAAAATTTAAAGAAGGAAGGAATTGCCGTTTAAACGCAAAGTTTCGCCAATAGGAATTTTGGTATCGATTTTCAATTTGTTTGCTACGAATGCTGTTGCTTTTGGCCAATTCAATCACTTGATTAAGGTCCAATGCAAGTTCTTGAGCTGTTGAAACTTTAAGGAAAAGCAAAGTGAGTAAGCCGACGATTAATTTTTTCATCAGTTGTATCTTAATGAATTCACAGGGTCCTGTTCAGCCGCTCTTTTGGCTGGAGTATAGCCAAAAACAACACCGACCAGAGCACTGACAAAAAACGATATGACAACGCTCCAAACAGAAATTATGGTAGTTGTGCCAGTAATCCATTCGGCCAAATACGAAAGAATAACTCCTAACATGATGCCCAAAACTCCACCAATCAAAGATATCGAAGCAGATTCATAGATAAATTGTTCTTTAATGTCAGTCTTGGTAGCACCAATGGCCATGCGAATGCCAATTTCTTTTATACGCTCTAAAACAGAGGCCAACATAATGTTCATAATGCCTATGCCACCCACCAATAGAGAGATTGCTGCGATGACCCCCAGAAGAATGTTGAAGGTTTCGTCGGTTTGTTTTTTTTGTTGCAGAATTTGCTCAGGGACTACAATTTCGAAATCTTCAACCTCATGGTGTCTGCGGTAAAGCATACGGTATAAAATGTCAACGGATTCTGTAACGTATTTGGTATCGGATATGCCGATGATAATTTTCTCAATTTGATCGGTTATTTTTTCCCCAGCTTGCTCTTCATCATCATTTCTGTTGGCGGCATCTAAAGTCTGTTTGGTAATCCTCCCCCGATCTTTGTATCGCCGAAGAGCGGTATTGGTCGGCACAAAAATTTCATCATTGTAATTGTTCATGCCGATTTCTTGCAAAGACTCCCCAATGGCTCGACCTGGAGCGATTACGCCAATAATGGTAAGTTGCAATTTCCCTGCCTTGATGATCTTGCCAAGAGGATTTACGCCTGAAAAAAGTTTGCTGGCTAAATTGGCGCCAATGAGGCATACAGCACTTGAATTTTTCTCGTGAATTTTCGAAAAAATTGAACCTTTGTCAAGGCTTAAATTATAGATCGAAAAATAATCGGCATTGACCCCTACTAAATTGCAATTCTTCTTTTTGCCATTTGCAATGGCTGAGGTTTCGTAGCTTATGAATGGAGTGATTTTTTCTATTTCAGGCAGTATTTCTTGGATGGATGCTGCATCCTGCATTCTTAATTTCGGACTGTATCGTTTTGTAGTTTCATTTTCATCTTCAATGTTGCCGATGGATCTGGGACGAATGATGATATTCTTTGCCCCGACTTGTTCTATTTGTTCGATGATTTGCTGCTGGGCACCATTGCCAATGGCGAGCATGGT
>PAVT01000021.1 GCA_002713165.1 Verrucomicrobiota bacterium | reverse complement strand
TAAAAAGTCAATTGGATTGGGCAAAAACCCATGACTTTGGAGGTGTAGAAATTTCATGGGTATACCCCTTGTATCGCTACAACTCAATTTATACCAAACATCACGGCAAAACATACAAAAGGGACACGACAGCTCAAGCATGGTTGTCAGAAGAGTGGACTGAGATGGTGACCTATGCAAAAAGATACGCTGACACTATTGGTTTGCAGTGTGATTTTACATTAGGAAGCGCATGGCCATCTGCGGTTCCACATGTTTCCGACTCCTTTTCAACTCAGATTTATGGAGATATCGCTTTTAGGCAAGCGGTCACTTTTTCTTGGATTTACCCTGATTCCATGTTCGTGATTAATCATCTTGACAGCCATGCGTTCCAGTATTTTTCTGATCCCATTATCGACGCAATTAAACCTGCCTTTGAGGGGAGTCGTTCATCACTGTTCATTGATTCTTGGGAGATAAAATTGAATGCGGAAAACAAGATTTGGACCAATGGTTTTGAAAATCGCTTTTTCGAGCTGTTTGGTTATGATATAATTCCGTTTATGAACAATGGTCTTGATAGTTTTCCGGATGTGAGCTACGATTATATGAAGCTTTTGAATTCGTATATATTGGAGGGATTTTACACCCCTTTTGCAAATTTGGCGAATGACCAAGGTGTTATTTCAAGGGCTCAATGCCTTGCATCACCTACAGATGTGATGAGTGCATATACACGCATCGATATACCTGAATCTGAAGCCATGCTAAATAACCCCAATTATTCAAGAATTGTGAGCTCCTCAGCAGCATTGACCTCTAAACCATTGGTTTCTTGTGAAACATTTACCTGTCCGTATGGCTTTCCAGGAACACACATGAGAGAGGAGCAAGTTGCAGATCTTAAAATGATTATTGATGCTCTTCTAGCCAATGGTATCAATATGTTTGTTTACCATGGAATGCCATACAATACAATCAATGGTGATACGAACGATTTTTTTGCAACTACGTATTTTGGTCCTGGTAGCACGCTAGAAAAAGAGTTGAATGGTCTAAACCAGTACGTAGAAAATATTACGACACACATGCGTAAGGGAACAACATACAGCGATGTAGCGATATACATACCTTACGAAGATGCATTAATGAAAGGCGCTTATCCTAAAGAGCAACAGCGAGCATGGGTATGGGGTCAATACGAAATGCGGCACATAAGTATTCCTGAAGAAATTGAAGGTCATCATCCATTATGGATCAATGCTGACTTCTTAGAAAGAGCAGTTATAGAGGACAATAAAATGAAGGTAGAAGAGGCTATTTTCTCTTCACTATACATCGATGTATCATACATGGATATTACTGCACTTGAGCGTATCCTTGACCTGTCCAAGAAAGGAGTGTCAGTGTGTCTAAAAAAGGACCCTCAACAAGCCGGGAAAATCAAAGATGATCGTTTTAAAACAATTTTACAGCAGTTAAAAAAAGTCGAGAATGTTGTGACAGATTTTAATCAATTGAACCATAGCCGCCCTTTAATCAAAGCAAAAGAGTTGCCTGCCTATTGGTGCAGGAAAGACGATGAAAACAACCTTTATTTGTTTTTGGCTCAACAACAGTCGAAGGCGTTGGAATATCCACTTTATTCAGGCCAGTCTTATGATCGAAAGGTAGATACGCTCCTGTTGGAGATCAATCACAATGAACACATTGTTCCCATAGAGTTATTTTTCGAACCTTACCAATCAAAATTGTTAAAAATTAGTCCAAAAGGAAAAGTTAAAGAACTTGACATTGGTTATTACCCACCGGATCCTGTTATAAGACCAATAGAGCGTCAACGTATAGCATTTTAATGCATTATTGACGAAGTTGATGAATAAATTTGGCTATTTCATCTGCAGCAAGTTTATTGCTCAATTCATTAGGATGAGCATCATATCTGTTTACGGTCAAGTCTTTACCCAGGTAAGGCTCAAAAGATTTATATAAGTCTAAGTGAGGTATGTTTTGGCTTTTCCAGAAATCATCCAGTTGAGTATGAATTTCATGAAAAGGATAATTTTCTGCACTGTGTTGAAGAAATGGGAAAGTAACCACCATTATTCTACCATTTTGTTCGTAAACCGATCGTGCAATGTTCTGTAGAACAGTTTTGTGTTTCTTCCAGCTATTGCCTTTGTAACCATCCATTACAAAATCAGAATAATTAATCAAATCAGGATCATTAAATGCAAAGTATCTAAATGATAACCAGTTGATAAAATAACTCTGTTTTTCCAATAAGCTCATTCCCTTGTTGAAAGCATGTATTCGATTATAAATTGGTTCAGCCTCTTCAACTAAATAGTCAATATCGTTCAGACAATAGGCAAGTATGACAATGTCTAATTCATATCCTTTTTCTTTAGATTCTTTAAATTGAAGCAATTGCGATGCACTGCTTGCACCATCCTTGGCCACATTGTGAACTTCAACATTTGAAAGTTTAGTTGACAATAGATTACTAAAGCGATCGTCAACATTTTTTACTCCTTGTCCTATCGTAAAGGAATCGCCGAAAATTGTAATGCGTCTTTTTCCTTCTTTAATCTTGTTGAAGTAATCTACATTGTCTCTGCAGTTTGCATTGTTATAATGGTAATGCCGTGCTTTCCAACGTTGAGACAACTTGTTGATAGAAAAGGAGTCTGTAGTGTCAACATAGAACCGAAAGTAGCTTTCACCGATAGTGAAAATCACGGTAAACAGAAATACCGTAAGCGCCAAGTTCCACAATGCAAAAAGTGCTTTCCTTGTTGAACCTTTTGATTTTATCGCCTTTCGAATAAAGACGAGCGCAATAAACATTGTCACCAATGTTAAAATGATTGAAAAATAAAAAACGTCAAACTCCTCCATGCAATAAAGATAACAATGTAGACTGTTTCGTCTAAAAAATACAAATACTCAAACAAGATCCACTTAGGTGGTCAATCAATGGCACATTATTTGTGTTTTAGGAGCAAAAAAATCAAGCCTATTGTTTAAATAAGTCAAATTAAACTCGATAAATAATGAAAAATACAATCAAAGTAAGTATTCTGTTATTCCTAATGATTCAAATCTCTGCTTGTGTAACAATACGACAAGGCAATGTAGGGGTTAAAAGAACGGTTGGCAGAATTGATCAGAAAATTTTAGAGCCTGGGGCTAAATTATATAATCCATTTACTACGAGAGTAATAAAGCTGCCCATACGTACTGAAAATATAGAGGTGGCGCTTGAATTGCCATCAAAAGAGGGCTTAAACGTTAGGGCCGAAATTTCAATTCTTTACCACATTCAAAAAGAAAAGGCAACCTCCATTATAGGTGAAATAGGGATGAATTATGAAAGAATTGTGATTTTACCTGTATTTAGAGCTTCTGCAGCTGATGTTACTGCTGAATACATGGCCAAGGATATGCATACAGGAAATAGATTCGAGATTGAATCCGCCATAAAAGATCAAATGCTAAAAATAATTGGAGAGCGAGGATTTATTATTGAAGCAGTTCTTATGAAGAGCATACAGTTGCCGCAAGGTTTGTACAAAGCAATTGAGGAAAAACTGGAAGCAGAGCAAGACGCTCAAAGAATGGAATTTGTTCTTTTAAAAGAAAAACAAGAAGCTGCCAGAAGGATAATTGAAGCAGAAGGAATAAGGGATGCGAATAAAATCATTTCTGAAGGATTGACGCCTCAAATCATTCAATACAAATCCATTGAGGCATACAGGGAGTTATCAAAGTCAAACAATGCAAAAGTCATTATTGGTGGTGGCCAGCAACCTATGTTATTGGAACCATAGTAAATGGCAAAATACATTTAAACTCAAGCCAAGTTAAAAATCTGTAATACTTGGCTTTTTTTTAACGCTTTGGTTAAGTTCTCTTTTAGGCATTGCACAATCTGAGCTCGTATCTTTCCGCAGAATAAAAAAGGCCTTGAGAACCTATAGGTATTCAAACGCTTAGATTTCAATGATCACCTATTCCAATTTGACACTATTCTATTCAGCAATTTCACCCAACTAGAACTTCTTGGCATTAGAAATGTACATGAGAGACACGAACCGAGAAGCATTACCGGTTTGAACAGTGAGAGGACGTGTACTTGAATGAAAAAATTATCATGATTCACCTAATGTTCTAGTTGAAGTGAAATGGTTTAAGTAATAGAAAATGTGGAATAAAGATGTCGATGACTATGTAAAACAGCAGTTTCATCCTCAAGGCATAATGAAAATTAAGTTTTAATAGAAATGATGGTGTAAATGCCTAACCTTCCCAAATAAATACATACCTTGGTGAAAATTATTAACGCTACCAATTATCTTGAACTCAAGCTGTATTGCTTTGTTTAAAATTAACAATAGGACTAAAAAATCATTTAACATTAAATCGTAACAATTATGAATCAATTTGAACAACCTTCATTTGACCCTGGAAAACTAAGACCGTATATTTTTATAGGTGTAGGAGTAGTTATCCTTTTAATTGTCCTGTCGAATATTTTCGTTATTCTGCAGCCTACTGAGCGGGGAGTCGTCTTTAAAAAATATACATCTGGGTTAGATGTAGACAATATAAGGGGAGAGGGCTTGAACATTATTGCTCCGTGGAACGATGTTATAATTTTTAGAATTGAAGAGCAACAAATCGAAGAAACCATGGATGTTCTCTCAAAAGATGGACTATCTATCACCATTGATGTATCTCTACGATTTAGACCTAAGCCAGACCAAATTGGATATCTTTATAGAGCGTTCCGCATGAATTACAATGAAAACTTGATTCGGCCTGAGCTAAGATCTGCCGTACGTGAGATCATAGGACAATACACTCCTGAGGAACTCTATGCCTCAAAGCGTCAAGAAATTGAAACAAAGATTGAAGAAAATACACGTCGCATTCTGAACGATAACTTTGTAGAGTTAAAGGCCTTGCTGTTCAGGTCGATAAAGCTTCCACAAACCATTAAGACGTCAATTGAAGCGAAACTTGCTGCCGAGCAAGAAGCTCAGAAATATGAATTTTTAATTCAAAAAGAGAAAAAAGAGGCAGAAAGAAGAAGAATAGACGCTGAAGGAAAAGCTGCTGCCAATAAAATATTGAGTGCGAGTATCACAGACAATATATTGAGAGAGAAAGGCATTTCAGCTACTGAAGAATTGGCAAAATCTACAAATACCAAAGTCATCGTAATTGGAGGAGGTGGAGATGGCCTTCCCATCATTTTAAACAGTGATAAATAATCATTGAAAAGTCTTCTTTTAAGTTTACTGCTCTACCTTATAAGTCTTGAAGGAATTGCTCAATTGAGCGTTGATACTTCTATGACACCAGTTGAATTAATTCGATCGGTTCTGCTCCAGTCGAACAGTGATTTAATTATAGAAAACGTTGTTTATAAAGGGAATAAAGCTTCAATAGGAGCTTTTGTAAACGAGACCAAAGAAGCAGTAATGGGGGAGGGTATCATCTTATCAAGTGGAAATGTTTTTGATGCCCTTGGTCCTAACAAATTAAAAAATACTGGAACTAGATCTTCTGGTAGAAGAGACAATCAATTGCAAGCCATTTCAAATGGTATAGTGCTAGATGCAGCGTCCATTGAATTTGATTTAATAGCATTAAGAGACAGCATTGTTTTTGAATATGTCTTTGCTTCTGAGGAATATCCTGAATATGTTGACAAAGGAGTAAACGATGTTTTTGCATTTTTTATAAAAGAAAAGAATAAGGGAGGCGGTATACCCAGAAACATTGCACGTCTACCTGATTCTAAATCAACTGTAAGCATTGACAATGTGAATCACCGGAGGAATGAACGATATTTTCTACCTTCTGATTTCTACCATATTCATGATACCGAATTTTGGAGCAAATACCCTGAAATGATGCTTAGGTCACGAATTTTTGAATTCGATGGGTTTACAACAACACTTAAGGCGACAGCAAAATTAAAGGAAGGCAAAACCTATCATTTAAAGATCGCCATTGCCGATGTTGGGGATCGATATTATGATTCTGCAGTTTTACTTAAGGCGTATTCACTATCCTCGAATGGGAAATCAATTTCAAAAGCTGACTCTATCGTAGGTCAATACATTTCAAAAAAGCTCCAATCAAATTCAGCCATTTTAGAAAACGAGCAAGGAAGCTTAAGTTATGCAATTCCGATTCAGTTCAATGTAAATGCAGCTGATTTGTTAGATGAATCAATCACTATTTTGAATTCCATCGTTTTGCTCCTTGAAGAATTCAATGATTTACAGTTGGAAATAATTGGACATACTGATAATTATGGAACTGCGGTTGACAATTTGCTTTTGTCTGAAGCGCGTGCCAAGACAGTTTTGAATTACATTGAATCATCAGGTATTTCAGAGAAGCGCATTTCAGCTCATGGAAAAGGAGAGGAGATGCCTGTTTCTTCAAATGATACTGAAGAGGGGAGAGCAGCAAACAGAAGAGTTGAATTTAATTTCTCTTATTAAAACTGAATCGGTACGGAAATTTTTGTGTTCTCCCATTCCATGATCATGTTGACATTGTATTCAAAACGGATGGTGAATTGTTCTATAGGACCATCAGTATCTATACTTGCAACATTTGCTTTCAATACATCATATTCGGGATCTCGACTAGCCTTGCTATCAAAACCAACACCCCATCCCGGAATTTCACTGTTAAGGATGACGGTCCATTGGGTTTGTTGTGGAATTGTCCACATAGAATATTTTCCAGCAAGTAATCTTTTTCCTGCAAAATTAATGTCTTGGTTCGTTTCAAAGGTCGCAGGCTCGTTAGCACCAGTTCTCCAAACTTCATTGAAGGGAACTAGACCTCCAAAGATTTCTCTTCCTTTTTTGAAAGGTCTACAATAATTGACTTTCAATTGAAATCCATCAACCCCATACCTCACTTCTTCTTCGGGGCTCGCTTTTTTTGTTTCGGAAATCATGTATTTATAACCAAAGAATCCTGCCGTAAACAAAACAGCAAGTACAATTAAAATCCATTTTAATGCTTTCATGGGGCTTTTTCTTCAAATGTAATTGATAGATTTCAAAAGGAGAGGTTTCACCCTCTCCTTTTTATTATTGCTCTATCACTTTTTTTATTTCATCCTCAAGGGGATTTCTAAACACGATGTCTTCTTCAAATACATCCATCACAACAACATCACCTTGACTGATTTTACCTGAAAGTATATTCTTTGAAAGCTGATTCAATACTTCCTTTTGGATGAGTCGCTTAATAGGCCGTGCACCAAATTGAGGATCATAGCCTTTTTCGGAGATATAATCCACTACATCATTTGAATAACTCAGGGAAATCTCATTTTTGAGTGCAAGTTTCTCCACTGATCTCAATTGTATTTCCACAATTTCTGTAACTTCTGACTTAGAAAGAGGTGTGAATACGATAGATTCATCTATTCTATTCAAGAATTCAGGTCTTATGGTTTTCCTGAGCAATTGTAAGACTTCATGTTTGGTTGTTTCAATGATAGAAGCGGCACGTTCATCATTGAAATTTTCAAAATTTTGCTGGATGATATCAGCACCTAAATTTGAAGTCATGATAATGATGGCATTCTTAAAGTTTACCACACGACCTTTATTGTCAGTCAATCTTCCATCATCCAATACTTGCAACAATACATTGAACACATCAGGATGAGCTTTCTCTATCTCATCTAATAAAATCACAGAATAAGGTTTTCTTCTCACCGCTTCGGTTAATTGTCCGCCTTCATCGTAACCAACGTAACCTGGAGGAGCTCCAACCAATCTAGAAACGGCATGTCGTTCTTGATATTCACTCATATCAATTCTTGTCATTGCACTTTCATCATTGAACAAATATTCACTCAATGATTTTGCTAACTCTGTCTTTCCCACACCAGTTGTGCCAAGGAAAATAAATGAGCCAATCGGCTTTTTTTCATCTTGCAATCCTGCGCGACTTCTTCTTACAGCGTCTGAAACAGCTTCAATGGCTTCCTTCTGGCCAACAACTCTTTCGCCAAGTACCTTCTCCATGTATATTAGTTTTTCTCGCTCACTTTGCAACATTTTACTGACTGGTATTCCTGTCCACCTGCTCACTACATCAGCAATTTCCTCAGCGTCGACCTCTTCTTTAATCAAAGTTGATTTTTCTTTTAGGCTTCCCAATTGTTGTTTTAATTGCTCTAACTTCGCCTCTGCCTCTTTGATTTTTCCATACCTAATTTCAGCTACTCTCTCATAATCACCACTTCGTTCAGCCTGTTCTGCTTCAAAGCGATAGTTTTCAATCTGTTCTTTATTCTTTTGAATACCATCTACGATGTCTCTTTCTGCTTGCCATTTGGCATTGAGTTCATTCCTTTTTTCGTTAAAGTTGGCGATCTCTTCGTTTAGACTTTTCAATTTCTTGTTGTCGTTCTCTCTTTTAATTGCTTCGCGCTCAATTTCCAGTTGCATGACCTTTCGGTCCAGCTCATCGAGTGCTTCTGGCTTAGAATTCATCTCCATGCGTAATTTAGAAGCCGCTTCATCAATTAGATCGATCGCTTTGTCTGGTAAAAAACGATCTGTTATATATCGTTGTGATAATTCTACTGCAGAAATGATGGCCTCATCTTTAATTTGAACCTTATGGTGGGTTTCATACTTTTCTTTTATTCCACGTAAAATTGATATCGCATCCTCAGAATTCGGCTCGTCAATGAGTACTTTTTGAAATCTTCTCTCAAGCGCTTTGTCTTTTTCAAAATACTTCTGATATTCGTTTAACGTAGTTGCCCCAATAGCTCGCAACTCTCCTCGAGCCAAAGCAGGCTTTAAGATGTTTGCTGCATCCATGGCGCCTTCACCACCACCGGCACCTACCAATGTGTGAATTTCATCGATAAAAAGAACGATGTCTCCTTCGGCATGGATTACTTCCTTTATGACAGATTTGAGTCGCTCCTCAAATTCACCTTTGTACTTGGCGCCTGCAACCAAAGCACCCATGTCGAGTGAATAAATCTGTTTTGATTTAAGATTTTCGGGAACATCACCTGCGATAATGCGATGTGCTAGTCCTTCAGCAATGGCTGTTTTTCCTACACCTGGTTCACCGATTAAAATTGGATTATTCTTAGTTCTTCTTGACAATATTTGAAGCACTCTTCTAATCTCTTCATCTCTTCCAATGACAGGGTCTAGCTTGTTGTCACTCGCCATCTTATTTAAATGATTGGCATATTTATCCAATGCATTGTAGGTGTCTTCTGCCGTTTGTGACTTGACTGATTGCCCTTGTCGTAGCTCTTCAATTGCTTTGATTAGTGCTTTTTCGTTGACTCCACTGTCTTTAAATAGTCGAGCAACTTGATCATTGCTTTTGAGGATGCCGAGCAATAAATGCTCAATGGACACAAATTCGTCATTGAACTTATTTAAATAGGACTGTGCATGCTGAATTGCTTCTGTAGCTTTTTTTGAAAGGTATTGGTCTCCACCACTGACAGAAGGATAACTTTTAATTACGCTATCTAGGGTATTGTTTAGGGTACCAATATTTACTCCTAATTTCTTCAATAAGAACGAACTTACGTTTTCGTCAACCTCAAAAATTGCTTTCAACAAATGTCCATTCTCTATCGATTGATGTTGATGACCCATGGCAATTTGCTGTGCTTGCTGAATAGCCTCTTGGGATTTAATTGTAAAATTTTTAAAGTTCATTTGCTTAATTTTTTAATTAAATTCTAGCCATCAAAATGTTTTCCAAAGCGTTCATACAAATAAAATAGGTAATATTGGCAGCTTTTTCCATGAAATTTTTAAAAATCTTAATTAAATCTGTCTAAATGGCAGTATTTGAAATACTCTCGGACGATCCTAGAGTACTATTTTTACGAAAGCTATGCGATTCAATAATCCGATTCTACATCTTTATATCATCCTATTTATCTTTTTATTCATCACCACAAATTTTCATTGGGGTAAAGACAATTGGAAGGGAGTATTGGAATCAGACGCTAAGGGATACTATGCTTATTTACCGGCGTTGTTTATCTACCAAGACCTCAATTTTAAGTTTATAGATCGGATTGAGCAGAGCGAGTTTACTTCCCCTCATTTGCGGTACGAGTTTAGAGTCACTAGTCACGGTCAATCATTGAATAAATACTTTGTAGGAACCTCAATCTGTCAATTGCCTTTTTTTGGAATTGCTCATGGACTTGCCATATTGAGTGAATATCCAGCAAATGGCTATTCGGTTTGGTACATGAGAATGGTTACCATAGCAGCCTTATTTTATTGTGGGTTGGGGCTTTATTTTTTCATTTTACTCGCTCGACGGTTTCAAATGTCTTCAACCGTACTTTCTTTAATGCTCTATGCTATAGCCTTTGGAACACATTTGTTCGTTTACACATTGGTAGAGCCAGGAATGTCACATGTGTATTCATTTGGTCTGATCTCTATGTTTGTTTATCTATTGCATGAATACTTGATTCGTAAAAAGCCAAGCAAGATGATTTACGCATTGGCTGCCTTGCTTTCCATCATTGTTTTGATACGTCCCACTAACATTTTAGTGTTGTTGCTCGTTCCTTTTTTAGCAGGGTCTATTTCTAGAATAATCGAATTTTTTAAGCAACAATTTAAACGGATACTGCCGTTGGTAATATCAGTCATTATTTTTGGACTTGGTCTTGGAATTCAGGCACTATGGTACAAGTTTGCAACAGGATACTGGTGGATATATTCGTATGGAAGTGAAGGGTTTGATTTTTACAATCCCCATTTTATCGACATCCTGTTCAGTTATAAAAAAGGCTTGTTTCTTTATACTCCAATGCTTCTGCTCGGATTCCTTTCTACTTTCTTTTTGTGGCAGAAAAAAGAGAGATTTCGATTCTTTTGTTGGATATCTTTTTTTACGGTAATTACCTACATATTATCTTCTTGGCACAGTTGGTATTACGGAGGTAGTTTTTCTTCTAGAGTATATGTAGAGTATATTCCTCTATTTATGCTGCCCTTGGGCCTTTATTTATCGAGTTTAAACTTAAGCTACAAAAGAACTCTATCTTCAATTTTAGTAGTGTTGTTGATTGCAATGTGTCAAATTCAGTCCTATCAATACAGATATTACGACATTCATTACTCCGAAATGGACAAGGAAAGGTATTGGCAAGTGTTTTTAATGCGGAATAAATATTGATTAATCATCAATAAATACTCTGTCAGAGCCCTTGAATTCAGGTGCTTGAATTGACAATGCTTTTAATGGTACGTTACCGTTCACCCAAACAGCATGAACTGTTTTAGGCTGAAGAGTTATAAAATCCCCTTTTTGTATGTCAATGAGATCATCGTTTAATAGCATTTTACCGCTTCCCTCGAGTACATAAAGATTCTCAGTGTGTGTTGCATGATAGTGTTTTCGCACACTGTCTTCAACAACAATCAAAAAACTGCTTGAGTGACGATTGGAGGACAATTTGAGGACTTGAACGTTTTCATCTTCCAACAGCTGTTTGCTTTCCAAATTGATTGTTTCTTGCGATAATAGAGTGAAGGAGGAGAGTAGGAACAAAATAATGATGGTAAGTGCTTTCATGGCTATTGTATTTTAAATTGTTCCAATGCAAATCCATTGAGTAATTCAATGCTGTTCATGCGCTTTTTTCCTTGCAATTGTAGCTCGATCAATTCTAACCAATAATCCCCAGTACTGACAAAAATTCGTTTTTCGTCTATTTTTAATATGGCTGACGCATTGTTCTTTACTTTTTCTTTGGTGATGGCGCTTTTATAAATCTTTAAATCCATGCATTTATCACCTTCTTTAACTTGAATGCTCGTCCAAGCACCAGGGTATGGACTTAAGCCGCGGATTTTGTTGTAAACTTCATTTGCAGGAAGAAACCAATCAATTTGACAATCATTGCGAAATATTTTAGGGGCCTTCGGTATAGCAGGTGCATCTTGTGTGTAATCTTCTTGCGCTTTAAGCGTTAAGGTGTTGTTGTTCAACGCTTCGAGTGTTTTGAGCACTAGTTTGCTGCCAACAAGCATTAATTTATCGTGCAAGCTACCGGCATTGTCTTCATTTGAAATGGTTACTTTTTCTTGAAAAGCAATATTTCCTGTGTCGATCTCATGCTTTAAGAAAAAGGTAGTTACTCCGCTAGTGTTTTCACCATTGATTATCGCCCAATTAATGGGAGCCGCTCCTCTGTATGCAGGGAGCAGTGAGGCATGCAAATTAAAAGTACCGTGTTTAGGCATTTTCCAAACAACTTCAGGGAGCATCCTGAACGCAACAACTATATGCAAATCAGCTTTCAATGCTTTTAATTGAGCAATAAAAACAGGATCTTTTAAGTTTCTTGGTTGAAGTAGCAATAGCTTATGTTTCAGAGCAAATACTTTCACAGCAGAGAAATTTACATTTTGTCCGCGTCCTGATTTTCGATCAGGCGCTGTAATTACTCCTACGATATTCCATCCTTCTTTTAGGACCGCATCCAGAGAGGCAACAGCAAAATCAGGTGTTCCAAAAAAAACAATTTTCAATGATTTATTCATAGTTTATACAATTGCACTTTTCCAATTGCCAAATTTTAAATACAAGATAGCAAGCATTCCCATAATTGAAAAGTAAATAAACTCTGAACACCAGACGATGTGTAGATCCATTTTCCAAACAATTGCTAGTAGGTATGCGGCTATCAGATAAATGGATATACTGCTCATCTCAATGATTAATGCAGCAATTGTTTTGCCAGTTCCTATTACAGCGGAAAAATGTATATAGGCAATACAAAAGAGTAGTATGGATGCGGAAATGATGTACAGTACAAATTGAGATCCCTCAATCAATTCTATTGAGGTGGTGTAAATGCCAACGATTTCATTTCCTAATGTCAGAATAAAGGGAATAAACAAGAGCGTGCATGCGAGACAAAGAAGCACTATTCGTTTGACCAATTGGGCTACTTTATGCGGCTTGCCCTCACCGATAGTGTTAGACACTAATGTACTTGTGGCTGAGCTAAAGCCAAAGAGAGGGATCATTAGAACCATGTATATGCTTCTTATAATGTGAGAGATGGCCAGTTCTTTCTCACCAATTTGTTCAATAATCATAAAAAAGGCCAACCAGGCAGAGACCGCCATGAAATATTGAAAAATTATGGGCGTAGACAAATTTAACAACTTCTTTATCAAGCTCCATTCGATTGAAATGTGCTTAAACAAGTTGTATTTTTCTCGCGAAATGGTTTTTGTGGAGTACAAAATGAAAAAAGTCAATGCTGCGGCCTCAGCAATTACGGAAGCAATTGCTGCGCCCTTAATGCCCAATTCCGGAAAACCAAAGTGCCCAAATATCAGTGCATAATCCAAGATTACATTAACACCTGCCTGTATGAATGTAGACAGTGTAAGCACTCTTGTTGAAGTTATTCCTGTATAAAATGAGATAAAGATGAAATTGCAAAATGCAAAGAATATCCCATACGATCTATATTTAAGAAAAATGATTGAAGCCTCTGCTATTTCATTCGATCGGGTGAGCTGTTCGAACAAAATGGGGGAGAAGTACTGAACAAACAAAAAAAGGAGCAAGGCCAGTGGCAAGAGAATGATGAACGCCTGATGGATCAAACCTCCAATTTTATGGTAGTTTCTTTCACCATTTCTCCTTCCAATAATTATCTGACTACCAATGCTAAAGCCTAAGCCAACCTCTAGCATTACAAAGAAGAAGATTCCGGCATTGCCTGCTGCACCTAGCTCAACAGTTCCGAGTCTTCCAAGAAATGCAGTATCAGTAACATTGACAATGTTTTCTGCAACAAAGCTCAAAATGATTGGAAGAGATACTCTCCAAATATTTTTATATGAGAGGGTAGACTTCACGATTCTATTCTAGTTGAATTGATCATGATGGAGGAGTTGTTTACCTGAATTCTATATGTATTTGATTTGGTCGTGTGCCATTCATAAATTCTTGTCTTCGTATTTCATCATCACGGAGCCTCTGATTCATGCGAATATCCTTTTTAATCTGCTCACTCATTGGGGCATTCAATGTAGCTTTACTGTTTGCTTGTTGCTTCATCATATTAATGCTCGGAGATTCCTCGGTTTGCGCCTTTGCTTGTCTTCTGTAGAATGCATTTATTTTTTCAATGTTTCTTTGCGCATTTACGATCTGTTCTTGATCCAAGAGCTTTCGACTCATGGTGTCTATATCGCTGTATTTAGCAAGAATAAAGTATGCTTGATCTTCATAGCCTATGACTGCCATTTCGAAATCATCATTTTCCAAAAATGGAAATAGGGAACAATCCAATTTTTCCTAGCGTTCAATGGTATTACCCACAGATGGGTGTAGTATATAATGCGGAGTTTCTTGACCAAATAAGAATCCTTTCGTACCGAGAACGATTAAGCTCATTAAGAGTGTTTTATATACCATGAGTGTAAATTTAATGTTCAATTGCATAAAAAAGCCCTCAACCATTTGGTTGAGGGCCTATACTATTCATTCAAATATTATTTTATTTTACTGCGTCAACTATGGCTTTGAAGGCAGCAGTATCATTCATTGCAAGGTCTGCTAGTACCTTTCGGTTTAGCTGAATGTCTTTTTTAGCAACTTTTCCCATGAATTCAGAATAGGACATATCGTATTCTCTGCATGCTGCGTTGATACGCTGAATCCATAGACTTCTAAAATTTCTCTTCTTTTGTTTTCTACCTGTGTATGCATACTGAAGGCCCTTTTCTATGGCGTTTTTTGCAACAGTATGTACGTTTTTTCTACGTCCAAAATAGCCTTTAGCTTGCTTGAGGACTTTTTTTCTGCGCGCTTTCGCGGCTACTGAGTTTACTGATCTTGGCATTTTATTCGTTTTTTAAGTAATCGCGGTTTTTCAACGCTTTAAAGGCGAGTACCTTGGTTTAATTTGTGATAATTACGATAACCTCCGTTGGATTATTTCATAGCTAACTGCTGCTTGATATTGTTTTCATCTGCAGGATGAACCAATGTAGCATGTGTTAGATTTCTTTTACGCTTTGTCTCTTTCTTGGTCAAAATATGACTTTTGAAAGCGTGCTTACGTTTAATCTTCCCGGAACCTGTGATTTTGAAACGCTTCTTAGCGCTCGAAATCGTTTTCATTTTTGGCATGAGTCTACTTAGATTAAATTATGATTGAATAGTTATTTTTTCTTTTTCTTAGGAGCCAACATCATGATCATCCTCTTTCCTTCCATCTTTGGCATCGATTCTACAGTTGCAATATCTTCCAGCGATTGAGCCAATTTCAACAATAATATTTGGCCTTTATCTTTAAACAAAATTGATCTACCCTTGAAAAAGACGTAAGATTTGACCTTCGCGCCCTCTTCAATGAATTTTTCAGCATGTTTTAATTTAAAATTAAAATCGTGGTCATCAGTATTTGGTCCGAAACGTATTTCCTTTACAACTACTTTTTGAGCCTTTGCCTTCATCTCCTTTTGCTTCTTTTTTTGATTATAAAGAAACTTTTTATAGTCGATGATTTTGCAAACCGGAGGATCCGCCTTGGGTGATATCTCCACAAGGTCAAGACCCATTTCCTCTGCAATGCTTAAGGCTTTTGATGTGAGATACACTCCTGGTGTTATCCCTTCTCCAACCACACGGACCTCAGAGGCCTCTATTTTATTGTTGATTTTGTGTGGATCTTCCCTTCTTTGAAACCGTCTTGGTTTTTGATGTCTAGCTATTTTCTTGTCCTCCTATTTAATTGACAGTTAATAATTCTTTTAATTCACTTTTAAAATGCTCAACAAAAGCATCTATTTTCATCACCCCTTGGTCACCTTTTCCATGTTTCCTTACAGAAAGTGTGTCGTTTTCTACCTCTTTTTCGCCAACGATCAACATGTATGGAACCTTTGCCACTTCTGCATCTCGTATCTTTTTACCAACTTTCTCGTTCCTGTCGTCAACGAATCCGCGAATATCGTAATTATTTAGGAGTTTTAAAATAGACTTACACTTTTCATTAAATTTCTCACTTAGTGGCAAAATTGCAATTTGATTGGGGCTTAACCAAAGGGGGAAATCGCCACCACAATGTTCAATCAACAATGCTACAAATCGTTCCATAGATCCAAAAGGTGCTCTGTGGATCATTACAGGACGATGTTTTTGATCATCACTTCCAATGTATTCTAGTTCAAATCGTTCAGGTAGATTATAGTCTACTTGAATCGTTCCCAATTGCCACTTTCTTCCAATGGCATCTTTGACCATAAAGTCCAATTTTGGACCATAGAAGGCAGCTTCATTGTATACAATTTCAGTTTCAAGCTCTCTTTGCTTGCTGGCATTGATAATTGCTGCTTCCGCCTTTTCCCAATTGGCCTCGTCGCCAATATATTTAGACCTATCTACTTTATCTCGAAGTGAAATTTGTGCAGTGTAGTCATTAAAATCTAGTGCTTTAAATACATACAACACCAGATCTATAACCTTTATAAATTCATCTTCTACTTGTTCGGCAGTACAAAATAAATGCGCATCATCTTGTGTAAAACCTCGTACCCGCGTAAGGCCATGCAATTCTCCACTTTGTTCATAGCGGTAAACTGTGCCAAACTCAGCGTAACGAATCGGCAAATCTCTGTAAGAACGAGGCTGCGATTTGTAAATCTCACAATGATGAGGACAATTCATCGGTTTGAGTAAAAACTCTTCATTCTCATTCGGAGTAGAAATGGGTTGAAAGGAATCCTCACCATACTTTTCATAATGGCCTGAGGTAACATAAAGCTCTTTGCTGCCAATATGAGGCGTAATGACTCCCTCGTAACCTGCTTTTGTCTGTGCTTCACGCATGAAGTTTTCTAAGCGCTCTCTCAGTTGAACACCTTTTGGAAGCCACAGAGGCAATCCTTGTCCAACTTTTTGACTGAATGTAAAAAGCTCTAGTTCTTTACCCAATTTCCTGTGGTCACGCTTTTTGGCTTCCTCCAATCGATCTAGGTATTCAGTTAGCTCTTTTTGTTTTGGAAAGCTTATACCGTATATACGCGTCAGTTGTTTGTTGTTTTCATCTCCTCTCCAATATGCTCCTGCAACATTTAACAACTTAACAGCCTTAATGTATGAGGTATTCGGAATGTGAGGCCCACGGCACAAGTCAGTGAAATTCCCTTGAGAATAGAAGGTGATTTCTCCATCTTCGAGATCCTCTAAAAGCTCAAGTTTATATGGATCTTGCTTTTCTTTGAAATAAGCGATGGCATCATCTTTTGAAATCTCTTTACGCTCATAGCTATTTTTCTGCTTGGCCAGTTCGAGCATTTTTTGCTCAATTTTTGGCAAGTCTTCTGAGGAAATAACTTCATCACCATTATCAACATCATAGTAAAACCCATTTTCAATCGGGGGGCCGATTGCCAACTTAATGTTTGGAAAAAAAAACTCCAAGGCTTCAGCCATTAAGTGTGCTGAAGAATGCCACATTGTTTCTTTACCTTTTTCGTCATTCCATGTCAGTAATTTTAGACTGGCGTCCTCTTGAATAGGTCGGTCGCTGTCTACAATTTCTCCATTGACTTCAGCGGAAAGCACATTCCGAGCCAATCCTTCACTGATGCTTTTTGCTACATCATGTGCGCTAATTCCTTTTTCGAAAGATCTTTTAGATCCGTCTGGTAAAGTAATCTCAATCATCTTCGCATTTTTGTAAAATAGATCCCATAAAAAAGGACGACAAAAGTCGTCCTTTCTAATAAATCTTTCAGGACTCTATCCATTAATAATTTTCGTTCTCAGTACAGTGATTTTTTCATTCAGTATCCCAAGTTCTTCTTCAGTTAGATTTACTTCATCAATATCCATATCGCTCATGTCTAACGATTTTATGCTTTCTAGTTGATCAAAAGTGTTTTTTAAATCTGTCAATCCATCAACCATGAAATTCATATCAATGGTTGCATCCTTTTGCACTTTGATTGCTTTTATAATATTATCTAGTATGGTCATTTGCTCAACCAATCGAGGTGTTAATTTTGATCGATCAGATGAACTGTTACTGCCTAAATACATACCTTCTAACCATGCTGCTGAAAAGAAAATAGATTCTTTTGATTCATCTGCATTTTCAACCAAGTATTCATCTGTCCTTCTTTTAATCGTGGTTAAGATTGTGAGCACAGTGTCTTGATTGTCGATATTTTTTTCAAAGCTTTCGATCAAGCTACCAGAACCAAAAACATTTGGCATTCCGATTTCATCTGAAAGTGTTTTTACCGCATTAAGGTAATCGATTGACATTTGCTGTTGATTGTTCAATACAGCATAGGCCAAATCTGCAGAATATACACCAAAGTTTAAATATTTGGATGTCTTCGTGTTGTATTTAGTAAGGTTCTCGGTTGGATTGGTCAATCCGCTTTCAAAATCTAAACCTGCACGATTAAACATTGCGGCAATTTGTATAGGGGAGGGAAGCATGAAAGATGCATCATCTTCTTGGTCCATCGTTTCAACTTCATCTACTGTTTCAGTGGTCTCTTCAGCTGCTGATTCTTCCATTTTTTTTGGACTCTCAGCACAAGCAAATAAAAAAGCAATTACAGTAAATAAAGTAAGGGGGGTAATGTTACCTTTTAAAATATTCATAGGAATTTAATGTGTTAAGTTATTCTTGAGATTCTTCTTTCTTTTCTTCGTCCTCGTCCTTGATAAAGGTTAATTGATAACCCAAAACAAAGGCCATACAGCCAACTTTCGTATCTCTTTTACCTTTTGGAATAATGTAATTAACGTATAATGTTCTTGATTTTTTTGGTTCAAATGACAAGATATCTTCTTCAGAGCCTTTTGAACTAAACAAAGGCTTATGACCGGCGCTCCGGTGCTCCATATCCTTGTCGTGAATTTCGATGTCTACATTGAGTGGAAGAGCACTTCTATTAAAAACTAGCCTGTACTTTTCACCTTTAAAAAGAGGTACTTCAATTTCTTTTTTAATCGTCTTGTATTGATAATTAATTTCAGTGATTTTAGCAGAGGAATAGTAGAATGGTTTAAGCGCGGCGATGCCTGCTTTTTTTAATGCTTTTTTGTCACAATCAGCCTCAGGTGTGGCTGCAAAAAAAGTAAGCGCAATTAAAAAAAGTCCAATGATTTTAGAAATGTTCTTCATGTATACTTGATTTGGCTACGAATATAGGAATTGTTTTGACAATAGATGGCTACTTAAGTCTCTTGAAAATCGAATTAATTTGCAGTTATTTTTTAAGTTTCTGCATTGTGTTTTTTGAATTGTTTTTTTCTTCTTTGAACAATGAGAATCGGCTTTCAATGATTTTTGGCGGCCAGTAATTATTCGATCGATCAATATCAGCTGTTTCAAGGTTTGGATCAAGCACAAATTCTTTTACCTTTTTGTTCAAAAAGAAGACCTTCGTTACAGTTTTGTCTTTAAATCGCCATATTTCTGCTGGGATGTATATTTTCTCAGAAGTACCATCCTCATAATTTACTCCCAAAATGATGGGCATAATCAATCCTCCATGTGTTGAGAACTTCAATTCGTAAATTTCTTTGTTGATGTCCAAAAATGATTTTTCTTCTGAAGATAACTTCTTCATGTAGTTTTGATAGTTCTTCTCATCAATATCTGTGACGTTTAATGGGTCATGTGAATTGTAAAAGTCCTTCGTTGATGGGTCTATTTCTACAACGGTATTTCTCCGATTTGATTCATTTCTAAGATCACCCACAAAACTTTCAGAATTATCGCGTTCTGCCTTAAGTTTACCTTTCTCGACGGCTGGTTTGCGGCTATTTATTTGAACCCATTCAGCATTGTCTATTGAGATGTCAACATGATCAGTGGTAAAGAACCAACCTCTCCAAAACCAGTCTAAGTCTGTAGCTGTGGCATCTTCCATAAAACGAAAAAAATCTGCTGGAGTTGGGTGTCTGAACATCCATGTTTTTGCGTAATTCTTAAAGGCAAAATCAAACAACTCTCTTCCAAGTATGGTCTCTCTCAGTATATTAAGCGCCGTGGCAGGTTTGCCGTAAGCATTATTGCCAAACTGAAAGATGGATTCCGAATTTGTCATGATGGGAGTAATGTTGCTTTTATCTCCTTTCATGTAATCAACAATTTTATAAGCAGGACCTCTTCTAGAAGGATAATCAACATCCCATTCTTTTTCTGCTAAATATTGACAAAAGGTGTTTAAGCCTTCATCCATCCATGTCCATTGTCTTTCATCTGAATTTACAATCATTGGAAAAAAATTATGCCCAACTTCATGTATGATCACTGAAATGACCCCATACTTTAATCTCTTAGTGTAAGTGCCATCGTCCTCAGGTCTTCCATAGTTAAAACATATCATTGGATACTCCATGCCGATAGAGGCTGCATTGACAGAGATGGCTACAGGATATGGGTAGTCAAATGTTGTATTTGAGTAACTTCTTAACGTATGTGCTACAGCTTTTGTTGAATAATCCTCCCATAAAGGGTTTCCTTCTTTTGGATAATACGACATTGCCATGACAGTCTTGTCTCCAATCTTGACGCCCATGGCATCCCAGATAAACTTTCGTGAAGAGGCAAAGCCAAAATCTCTCACATTTTCAGCATGGTATATCCATGTTTTTGTTCCAATTTTTTTTGTTTTTTCAATTTTCTTGGCTTCGGCTTCTGTGGTGATCATAATAGGTTGGTCGGCATTCTTTGCTTTGTCCAATCGATCCAGCTGTATATCTGT
Source organism: Verrucomicrobiota bacterium (assembly GCA_002713165.1). Classification (GTDB taxonomy): domain Bacteria; phylum Bacteroidota; class Bacteroidia; order Flavobacteriales_E; family Vicingaceae; genus PAVT01. The sequence goes on along the minus strand of PAVT01000021.1, from coordinate 567 downwards.
TAGTACCTCTTGAGGGTTTTGTAGAACACCTGTCGAAGCAACGGTATGATCTTCTGGGACAGTAATGCTTACCTTATAATCACCAAAAGGCAATGTAAACTCACCTCGGCCGAGAAACTGCTTATTTTGCCATCCTTCAACATCGTTGTATACAGCCATTCTAGGAAAAAACTGTGCAATAGTATATAAATAGTTGTCTTCCTCTTCAAAATATTCGTACCCTGATCGACCTCCAATTTCCATTCGGTTATTGATGTTGTACCACCATTTAATGTTTAAGGTAAAGCGATCTCCGGATTGAAGCGGAGTCTCCAAATCAATACGCATCATAGTCTTGTTGATGAAATATTTTAATGGGTTTCCCTTTTCATCTTTTACAAAGTCGATTTTAAACCCACCGTCAAAATCATTCATCATTCGTTTGAGGGATTTAAACGAAATACTGTCGCCTAAACTGGAAGTACTTGTTTTTTTTGTATCCGAATTCTTGGCTCTAACATTTTGATCCAATTGAACCCATAGATAAGGTAATTGATCCGGAGAATGGTTTGTATAAGTTATTGATTC
>PAVT01000020.1 GCA_002713165.1 Verrucomicrobiota bacterium | reverse complement strand
TTCACCACATTTAAGTCAACTTTTATTTTTTGGTTCAACCATCCTTCTTCATTAATCATATTTGCGTATTCGCCAATGGTCATCCCGTGTACTATTGGCACAGGATGCATCCCCACAAAAGAAGCATACTCTTTCTTTAACACAGGCCCATCGACATAATGTCCATTAGGATTAGGTCGATCAAAAACCACCACTGGTATCCCTTGTTCTGCAGCAGCTTCCATGACATAATGTAAAGTAGATGTATAGGTATAGTATCGAACACCAACATCTTGAATATCAAAAAAGATAACATCAATTCCCTCTAGCTGCTTTTTATTTGGCTTTTTGTTGCTTCCATACAGTGAAACTATGGGTAAGCCAGTTTTTTTATCTATACCGTGGTCTATTTTCTCACCTGCATCCCCTTGGCCCCGAAAACCATGTTCAGGACTATACAATCGTGTAATTTTAAATCCTTTACTTATAAGTGTATCGACAAAATGGACTCCATTGATCAATGAGGTATGATTGCCAACGAAACCAATGTTTTTATCTTTCCATTCCTTTGGATTTTCCAAAAAATGTTCGTTTCCAAGAATTAATTCTTGTTTCATATTCTCTTGAGATGGTTGAGCAGTGCAAGAAATCAACATAAGATACAATGCAAAAATCATAAGACTTTTTATACAAGTCGGGGGTGTATTCAATTTCATACTTTTGTTGATCACTTTAGTTGAACGCCCTTGAATTTCGAATTATTTGTCACAAAAAAGATTATTAAAGGAAGTCAGCAAACCTTTTCCAAACCAATAATACGAATTTCCATCGTTGCCATTGCTTTGGGCATAATGATGATGAGCATTTCTCTTTCAATTGTGAATGGTTTCCAGACGGAAATTGAACGCAAAATAAGTGGAATAAATGCACCCATCACCATAACCAATTATAAGTCAAGACATTTTTTAGAGCAAACACCGATTGATAGAAACAGGGAATTCACAAATGAAATTCTTGACATTGATGGTGTCAAGCATGTTCAGGTCTATGCCAACAAAGGACTTATTCTAAAGACAAAAGAGGACAATTATGGAGCCATTGCTAAAGGGATTGATTCAGACTTTGATTGGTCCTTTTTTAAGGAGCACCTGATCCAAGGTGAGCTTCCATTTCTTCGAGACGATTCCACATCAAATGACATCTTAATTTCGTCTCACATCGCAAATAAACTAACGCTAAAAAAAGGTGACAATCTTTATCTGTTCTTTGCACAACAACCTCCTCGGTACAGAAAAGTCTACGTATCTGGAATTTATCAAACTGGTTTAGGAGAATTGGATGAACGATTGGTTTTAATTGATCTTCGACACATACAAAAAGTAAATGAATGGGAGGACAATCTCGTAGGAGGTTTTGAGATTATCTTGAATCCAGAGGCTGATATTCCCACCATTGATGATCAGGTCTACAAGGTCATCGATAACGATTTAATTTCGACTTCTATTTTGGAAAGTAGACCTGATATATTCAATTGGTTGGAACTGCAAGATGTGAATGTCATCATTATCATTAGCTTGCTAATTGCTGTTTGCGGCATCGACATTATCTCTGCATTGTTGATTCTTATCCTTGAACGCACGAACATGATAGGAATATTAAAAGCATTGGGTGCCAATAATCTAAGCATTAGAAAAATCTTCATTTACAACGCTATTTATCTTGTACTACAAGGGATTATATGGGGAAATCTTTTAGGTTTAGGTTTCGCTTTTTTGCAGAAAAAATTCAAGTTTCTTAAACTTCCTCAAGAAGCCTATTTTATTGACAATGTTCCCATCGAGTTTGATTGGATTGAGCTACTCTTGTTAAATGCAGGAACAATTCTATGTTGCCTGAGTATGTTGATCATACCTTCCAACCTAATTGCGCGTATTTCTCCATCAAAAGCCATTAGATTCCAGTAAGCTTTTATACCATAAATATTCACGAAACAAAAGGCTTTTGATAACTTTGTAAGTCTAAATTATTCCATGAAATACTACAGCAACATTTTAGAAACCATTGGAAATACTCCTTTGGTGAAACTCAATAAAATCACTGAAGATATTCCAGCCTTGGTCCTAGGGAAAATGGAAACTTTCAATCCTGGACATTCTATTAAGGATAGAATGGCCTTGAAAATGGTAGAAGATGCTGAGAAATCAGGATTGTTGAAGCCTGGAGGAACGATCATTGAAGGAACCTCGGGAAATACTGGTATGGGACTTGCACTTGCAGCGATTGTGAAAGGTTACAAACTAATTTGCACATTGGCAGACAAACAATCCAAAGAAAAAATGGACATTTTAAGAGCGATGGGTGCTGAAGTAATCGTATGTCCAACAAATGTTGAGTCTAATGACCCTCGATCATACTATTCTGTAGCAAAAAAATTGAATGAAGAAATCCCAAATTCATTCTATCCCAATCAGTACGATAATCTATCCAATCGAACTGCCCATTATGAGCAAACGGGACCTGAAATTTGGGAACAAACTGACGGTAAAATTACTCACCTGGTTGTTGGAGTGGGCACTGGTGGAACCATTTCAGGCACTGCGAGATATTTAAAGGAAAAAAATCCTAATGTTAAGATTTGGGGCATAGACACCTATGGTTCGGTGTTCAAAAAATACCATGAAACAGGCGTATTCGATGTAAACGAAATTTACTCATACATCACCGAAGGTATTGGTGAAGATATTTTGCCAAAGAATGTAGAATTTGATTTAATTGATCACTTCGAAAAAGTTACAGACAAAGACGGTGTGATAATGACCCGCAGACTTGCAAAAGAAGAAGGTTTCTTTTTGGGAAATTCAGCTGGGTCAGCAGTTGCAGGCTTATTGCAAATGAAAGATCAATTGACAAAAGATGATGTTGTTGTCATTATTTTTCACGACCATGGCAGTAGGTATGTCGGTAAAATGTTTAACGATGATTGGGTACGTGATAGAGGTTTCATGGAAGCCGATAAAGTAAAAGCCATCAATCTTATTAAGGAACATGGATCAAAAAAATTGATCACTGCTGATCCGGAAGAAGAATTAGAGGAGGTGATGAAAAAAATGACCAAGTACAACATTTCCCAAGTCCCTGTGGTAGAAGATGGAGAATTTGTTGGTTCATTGCGTGATGCAGATTTGTACAGTTGGTTTAGCGGAGCTGACAAAACGAATTATAAAGTGAAAGACCACATGAGTGCTCCCTATCCATTTGTTGATGGCAATGCAACAATAGATGAGATCGCATCTAAATTAAATAAGCAGAATCCAGCAGTACTTGTCAGAAATAGAGACGGCCATCCCCACATTATTACAATACACGACATTATATCCTCTATTCACACTGACAGCTAAACATATAGTTAATTTTCTTAGCATTGAGTTTTGAACAAAAAGGACTTCAAAGCTTAAACATTTTATACCTTTTACAGCTCTCGTTTTAACTACATTTACGTTGAATGAGATCCCATTTAAAGAAATATTTCATCATTTTAATTTTGCTGTTATCCGCAACCTTTAGCCAGGGCCAAAAGGTGGGGCTCGTTTTAAGTGGCGGCGGAGCCGCAGGCTCAGCACATGTTGGGGTATTAAAGGCTTTGGAAAAAAACAATATTCCCATTGATTATATAACAGGAACATCTATCGGTGCCTTGGTGGGCGGATTTTATGCTGCTGGATACTCTCCTGATGAAATTGAGCAGATAATAACATCGACAGAATTTAGAAATGCTGCTATGGGTATTATTGATGAAGAACATAGTTTCTTTTTCAATAAAAGTGATGCTAATGCGGGATTCGTTAGTTTGAATTTCAATCTGGATTCCACATTTGAAGCGAATATTCCAACCAATTTTGTTTCGTCAAATTCTATTGATTTTGGATTAATGAGCCTATTGTCCACCGCAAACGCAGTTGCTAAAAGTAATTTTGACAGCTTGATGATTCCTTTTCGTTGTCTTGCAGCCAATGTTAGTAAACGACAACAGGAAGTATTAAAATCCGGAGACCTTGCTACCTCCATAAGGGCATCCATGACATATCCATTTTATTTGCCTCCGATTAACATCGAAGGAGACCTAATGTTTGATGGAGGGCTTTACAACAATTTCCCTACTGACGTTTTATGTAAAGAGTTTCAACCGGATTTTATTATAGCGAGCAATGTTGCCTCGAAGATTGAGGATCCAACAGCAGACAACCTCCTTTCTCAAATAAAAAATTTACTCATAGAAAGATCTGAGTTCAAAATTGATTGTGCTAAAGGAATCATCATAGAGGCTGATGTGGATGACATTGCCACCTTTAGTTTTTATGAGAATGAAGCAGCCATTGAAAGAGGATACAATGCAACTATGGAAATGATGGACTCTATAAAACTGCTGATTCCTGTAAGGCGACCAGTTTCTATGGTCACAAAAAAAAGGTCTAATTTCTGCAAGAAAAAGCCGTCTTTAATCTTTGAAGACATTGAATTAGAGGGTCTGCATCCCAATCAAAAGAAATACATTAAACAAGGGTTGACAATTGATTCGACAACGTTTACAGGAGGTCAACTTGCGACAGCGTACTCTAAATTAGTGTCTAATGAAAAAATAAAAAGCATATATCCTGAGGCAACATATCTCGAAGAAACAGGAAAGTTCAAGATTAAACTTAAAACAACGAAGGAAAAGAGTTTTCAGGCAACTTTTGGTGGAGTAATCGCCACCAAACCGTTTAGCACAGGTTTTTTTCAATTGGACTATCAGAGACTTGAAGCCACTGGTTTAAAAGCAAGTGGCAATATTTATTTTGGAAATTTTTACAATTCTGCTCAAGGAAAAATCAAGTGGGACATCCCATTCGACATACCTATCTCTCTTGAATCTCAATTTACAATAAACAAATACGATTTTTTCAATGGGTTTTCTACTTTTGTGGAAGAAGATGACCGACCCTTTATCCTTACATCTGAGAGGTATTGGGAATCAATACTTGCTTTACCTGTGCTTCACAAAGGCAAAATAACCTTTGGTGCCTCTTATCATTGGCAAGAAAATGAGTATTATCAGGATGACAATTTCCAAAGAGGCGATACAGTAGACATCACAAATTTTGAAGGCATATCAACTAAAGCAGCCTATGAATTAAATTCTCTAAATAGGAAAATGTACGCTAATAAAGGAACTAGGTTCAATTTTAGCTTGCGTTATGTAGATGGAAAAGAACTTACAGTTCCAGGTTCAAAATCAGGTTTAAAGGGTAAACACAACAATGAACTGGACTGGATTACATTAAACATGACATTTGAAAAATACTTATTTAACAGAAGTAACTTTCAATTAGGCACATTCCTTCAGGGGATATATTCAGATCTTCCTTTTTTTCAAAATTATACAGCCACATTGTTAAATTCGCCAGTCTTTGCCCCTTTGCCTGAAAACTTAACAATCTTTCAAGTACAATATCGATCAAGAAGCTTCATTGGTGGGGGATTGAAAGCAATTTATTCAATAAGGGACCACTTAGATTTTAGACTTGAAGCCTATATATATCAACCCTATGAAGAGTTTATTGAAAATCCAGATGGTACGACAAGATTGGGTAAAGAGGTCATTAACAGGGATTATATTGGCACTTTTACAGCCGTATATCAAACAAGAATAGGTCCACTAGCTTTAAGTCTTAATTATTTCGATGATGCAAAAACCGAGTTAAGCTTCCTGGTTCACTTTGGATACATATTATTCAACAAGAAAGGTTTAGAATGATTTCCCTAAGAAAGTACAACACATTTGGTATTGAAGCCACAGCAGACGATTTTGTCGAAATAAACTCCACGACTCAAGCAATAGATTTCTTTAGCACTGAGGAGACACTTCACAAAAAACACCTTATTCTTGGGGGAGGAAGTAATATCCTTTTAAGAGGGGATTTTAATGGTTTGGTCATTAAAAATTCAATTTTAGGTATAGACGTCATTGAAGAAAACGAGACAGAAGTAACCCTTAAGGTAGGTGCCGGTGAAAATTGGCACGACTTTGTTCTGTTTTGTCTTAAAAATGGTTATTACGGATTAGAAAATCTCTCTTTGATTCCTGGCAATGTAGGTGCAAGTCCCATGCAAAACATAGGCGCCTATGGTGTTGAAGTAAAGGAATTTATTAGCACGGTAATCGCGGTAGAAATTGCAAATGGAAACATCAGAGCATTTAACAAGCAAGAATGTCATTTTGATTATCGGTCAAGTATATTTAAGACCTTGCACAGAGGAAAATACTTCATTGTTGCAGTTCATTTTAAACTGTCAAAAATTCCATTCGTAAAGATTGAATATGGAGCCATTCGACAACAACTAGAGGCCAAAAGAATTGATGTAAATCAAATTCATCCAAAGGATGTTTCTGATGCAGTGATAGAAATTCGTAAAAGAAAATTGCCAAATCCCATAGAAATAGGCAATGCGGGAAGTTTTTTTAAAAATCCTATTGTCAGCAGTGATAAACGAAATGAATTACTCAAGCACTATGAGGATTTACCTTCTTTTGCAGTCAGTAAAGTTGAGTATAAACTTGCTGCCGGATGGTTAATAGAAAAAGCTGGCTGGAAAGGTCACAGAAAAGGAGATTGTGGTGTACACGAGCACCAAGCCTTGGTGTTAGTAAATTATAAAAACGCTACAGGTGAAGAGATTTATCAACTTTCAGAAGAAATTTTGCAATCTGTAAAGCGCAAATTTGAAATTGTTTTAGAAAGAGAAGTCAACATTATTTAAGACTAGCATTCAAGAGGTTTCCACTATTTATAAGTTGATGTACATATGGCTTTTGTCGAGCAATTTCCATCAACTCTAAGTGATGTATATTGTGACAATCAGATCCTAAAAAGGATACGAGATTTTGATCAACCAATTTTTCAGCGATTTTTTTCGTTTCTGGCGAATAATGACCTATCAGCGATAAGACATTCAATTGAAGGTAAACCCCCTTATCTTTCAACTCAGTGTATTTGTCAAAATCATTGTACCAATATCCATAACGTTCAGGGTGTGCTAAAATGGGTTTGTAACCGTTGGTCAGCAATTGAAATATAACTTCAGCAAAATTAGGCGGCTCAGCAAAAAAAGGCAATTCAAACAAAACATAATTGTTGCCAAATGTGAGCAGTTCTCCTGAATCAATTTTGGCCTCAAATGCCTCGTCCAAATAATATTCGGCCGCTGCTGTCAAGTGTATGTCAATACGTTGTTTTTGGAGGACCTCATTCACTTGATTTAACCCTCCTAGAATAGATTTTACATCATTTTTATAAAAATCACTCATAACATGAGGAGTAGTAATAAGATTTTTATACCCTAACTCCTTGAATCTACGAATCATTGCTATACTATCTTCCATAGATTTTGACCCATCATCTATTCCAGGAATTAAATGCGAATGAAAATCAGTCACTAATCGACCCAAATCTATTGGGTCAAGCATTTTTTCTTTTCTAAACAATCTAGAAAACAGACTCATACATTTATTATTAATTCAATTAAAATTAGGCAATTTAAAAAAGAGAATTTGGCGTTTTACTCATGAAATTCAACCCCTCCAAGACCAACGATTCTCAAGTTACGCTTGTAATTGAGTGTGCAGATAGAAACATATTCTCAAAAATGGAGTCGAAAATTCAAGAATAATGTATTTCAGAGACAAGGAAATATCAGTAAACCTTTGGCGTCTTCAGATTCAAACAATTAATTTGCTTTAAGACTCGGCCTTTTTTGAAACCACTCAATGGTCTGTTTTAAACCATCAATAAGGTCAATTTGTGGGTTGTAGTCCATCAATTGTTTCGCTTTCGAGATGTCTGCCAAAGAATATTTCACATCTCCTTTTCGCTCCTCGCGGTGAACAGGTGCAACATCTGCTCCGATAAATTCCTTAATCAAATCAAAGAGTTCAACAAGTGAAAATTGTTTACCAAATCCAATGTTAAATACTTCGCCAAGGGCTTGCTCATTTTCTGTAAGTAATGCCTTAACATTTGCTTGTACAGCATTCTCTACAAAAGTAAAGTCACGGCTTTGTTCTCCACTCCCATTGATAAATGGCGCCTGATTCTTTTGTAATGCCTCTATGAACAATGGAATCACCGCTGCATAAGCTCCTTTAGGACTTTGGTATGGACCAAATACATTAAAATAACGCAGTCCAACTATTTCTTGATGATAATTCAAATGTGCCACTTTTGCATAAAGCTCATTCGTGTATTTACTTACGGCATAAGGTGACAATGGAGTTCCAATGTTTTCCTCTTTTTTTGGCAATGTTGGACTGTCACCATAAACTGAAGAAGAACTTGCATAAACAATGCGTTTTACATGCTGTTCTCTTGCCGCAGTAATAATATTTAAAAAGCCATCTACGTTAGATTTATTTGTGGCTATTGGATCAGACAATGAACGAGGAACTGACCCCAATGCTGCTTGATGACTAATGAAATCCATGCCTTGACAAGCCTGCACACAGTCTTGATAATTGCCAATGTCACCTTTTATAAATTCAAACTGTTTGTTCTTTCGGTGTTTTTCTAGGTTGCTGGAAAACCCTGTAGAAAGATTGTCGAGCACACGCACTTTTTTTGCTCCATACTTTAGCAGATATTCTACTATGTTTGAACCAATAAAGCCTGCACCACCTGTGATCAGAAAGCAGCTTCTGCTTATATCTTTTTGATGGAATGAAGTCTCGAACATGCGAATTAACGATTCTTGTATTGCTCTTCATAATAACTTTGATAAGCACCAGAAGTCACATTGTTGAGCCAATCTTCGTTTTCTAAATACCAATCAACAGTAATTTCAATGCCTTCTTCAAAGGTAATTGAAGGTTCCCAACTCAATTTATTCTTAAGTTTAGTAGCATCAATTGCATATCTTTTGTCGTGTCCTTGACGGTCTTTTACATAGGTAATGAGTTTTTCAGATGCCCCGACTTCTCTTCCCAACCTTTGATCCATAATCTTGCATAAGATCTTGATCAAATCAATGTTCTTCCACTCATTGTTGCCTCCAATATTGTAGGTCTCACCATTTTGAGCATTGTGAAAAATGACATCAATTGCTTGTGCATGATCATTGACCCACAACCAATCTCGGACATTGTCTCCCTTGCCATATACTGGCAAAGGTTTATTGTTTTTGATGTTATGAATGAACAGTGGAATCAATTTTTCCGGGAATTGGTTTGCACCATAGTTATTGGAGCAATTTGATATCACCACTGGGAACTCGTAAGTATGGTAATAAGCCCTTACCAGATGATCTGAACTTGCCTTAGATGCTGAATATGGACTTCTGGGATCATAGGAAGTGGTTTCTGTAAAAAACCCAGTTTCGCTCAAAGACCCATAAACTTCATCGGTAGAAACATGATAAAATCGTTTATCTTCAAACTCATCTTTCCAGTAACCTCTGGCAACGTTCATGAGTGTGGCTGTTCCAATGATGTTGGTATTGATAAAGGAGAGTGGATCTGTAATTGAACGATCTACATGCGACTCAGCAGCTAAATGAATCACTGCATTTATTTCGTATTTCTCGAAAACCTGTTTAAGTAGTTCGCTATCGCAGATATCTCCCTTTACAAAGGTATAGTTGTCAGCTGTTTCAATGTCTGAAATGTTTTCCAAATTGCCTGCATAGGTCAACAAGTCATAATTAATTATCTTGTATTCTTTGTACTTGTTCACAAATAAACGCACAAGGTGTGATCCAATAAAACCTGCACCCCCGGTGATCAATACATTCTTACTCATTATAAACTCAAGTATTTAATGTCCATAATTTTTGACTTAAGACTTCCTTTAACATCAAAAATAAATCCCTTGTCTGTCATTATACTTTTGTAAAATTCCTCATCATAGTTCAGATATGCATCATGATTTACTGCAAGCACAACAGCGTCATAATCTTGACCTACCTCATTTGCTAGCGTAAAATTATAATGATTGTTGACTTCCTCTGAGGATGCATGAGGATCTATAACATCTACTTTTAGACCAAAAGAAATGAGTTCGCTGTAGACATCCACAACTTTTGAGTTTCTGATATCACTGACATTTTCTTTAAAGGTAGCTCCCATAATTAGCACTTTGGCACCATCACTAGACTTATTGTTTGCAATCAATTCCTTTACAATTCTGCCAGCAATGTGACCTCCCATACTGTCATTAACAGACCGACCTGAATTGATGATTTGTGCATGATATCCATATTCTTTTGCCTTGTATGTCAAATAATATGGATCAACGCCAATGCAGTGCCCACCAACCAAACCCGGACTAAAGTTCAAGAAATTCCATTTAGTACCAGCCGCCTTTAGAACATCGTAGGTATCAATGTCCATTTTATTAAAAATAATTGAAAGTTCATTGATTAACGCAATATTGACGTCGCGTTGCGTATTCTCAATTATTTTCGCGGCCTCTGCTACTTTTATTGATGCTGCTCGATGCACACCTGCCGTCACAACAAGTTCATAAACTTTTGCAACTTGATCCAATGATGCATCACAACAGGAAGAAACGACCTTTACCACATTTTGAAGAGTATGCTTGGTATCTCCTGGATTTATCCTTTCAGGCGAGTAGCCAACCATAAAATCTTCTTTAAATTTCAGTCCACTCAATTGTTCGATCACGGGTACGCAATCCTCTTCTGTACACCCTGGGTAAACTGTCGACTCAAAAACCACATAATCTCCTTTTTTGATCACCTCGCCGACCGTTTTTGATGCAGCCAACAGAGGTTTTAAATCTGGCAATTTATGCTGATCTATTGGTGTAGGCACAGCGACAATATAAAACTTGGCTTCCTTTAAGTCTTCTACATTCGAGGTGAAACTTATCGAACTTCCATTGAATTCCTCCTGTCCTAACTCCTCACTAGGGTCAATGCCTTGTTTCATCAAATCAACACGCTCCTCACTAATGTCAAATCCAATGACATCTACTTTTTTTGCCAAAGCCAATGCAATCGGCAAACCAACATAGCCGAGTCCTAAAACTGCTAGTTTCTCTTTCTTATCAACTAGATCCTGATAGATCATAATCTATACTTTCTTAACGTTATTATTAATTAATTGATATTTTTCTTTGGATTCATCGCAAATAGCAAATCCTTCTTCATTGAAATTTAATCGTTGCCCGTATTCGCTCATCCACCCAATTTGTCTCGATGGATTTCCGACCACTAAAGCATAGGCGGGTACATTTTTGGTGACTACGGTTCCTGCTCCCACAAAACTATATTCCCCCAATGTAGTTCCACATACAATGGTGGCGTTAGCGCCAATAGTTGCTCCTTTCTTCACTAGTGTTGTTTCGTAACTCCCTCTGCGGTTAACTGCACTGCGAGGGTTAATCACATTGGTGAAAACCATAGATGGACCTAAAAAAACATCATCTTCACATATTACCCCAGTATACACAGAAACATTGTTTTGAATTTTAACCTGATTCCCAAGTTTAACATGTGGCGAAATGACACAATTCTGTCCAATATTGCAATTTTCTCCAATCATAGCATTTGACATGAGATGACAAAAGTGCCAAATTTTGGTTCCTTCACCGATTATACAACCATCATCAACAACAGCAGTTTCATGTACGAAAAATGCACTCATTTTTTAATGTAATTGGTAAAATCATTGTGCTCCTTTTTATGCAGATCCTCTTCGGATAGAGATCGAAAATATGCATAAGTACGCTTTAGCCCTTCTTTACGATCTATTTTGGGTTCCCAGTCTAAAAGACTTTTTGCCACAGAAATGTCAGGTTTCCTTTGCATAGGATCATCTTTTGGTAAATCACGGAAAACAATTTTTTGATCTGTATTTGTTAGCTTAATAATTTCTTTGGCAAAATCAAGGATTGTGATTTCATCCGGATTCCCAATATTTACAGGTTCAGCACGGTTGGACATCAACAATCGATAAATTCCTTCAACTAAATCATCTACATAACAAAAAGAACGTGTTTGCATTCCATCACCAAACACGGTTAAATCCTCTCCTCTCAATGCTTGTCCAATAAATGCAGGCAATACTCGCCCATCATTCAATCTCATTCTTGGGCCATAAGTATTAAATATCCTAATAATGCTTACTGAAACAGCATGGAATCGATGATAAGCCATGGTGATGGCCTCTTGGAATCTTTTGGCCTCATCATAAACACCTCTTGGTCCTATGGGATTCACATTTCCCCAATAGTCTTCTGATTGTGGATGGACCTGAGGGTCTCCATATACCTCAGATGTAGATGCTACTAATATTTTAGCATTCTTACTTTTAGCAAGACCCAACAAATGATGTGTACCTAAAGAACTGACCTTAAGTGTCTGTATTGGAATCTTAAGGTAATCAATTGGACTTGCTGGAGAGGCAAAGTGTAAAATGTAATCCAGTTCTCCAGAAACGTGCACATAATCTGACACGTCCTGATGCTGAAAGGTAAACTCTTGCAATCCTAGGAGGTGCTCGATATTTTTCATATTTCCGGTAATCAAGTTGTCCATCCCGACAACCTCAAAACCCTCCTTGATAAACCTATCACATAAATGAGAACCAAGGAATCCTGCTGCTCCTGTAATTAAGATTCTTGGCATAGCTATAAAATTACGCTCTCACGACCCATGCTAATGTAATTGAACCCCTGTTCTCTCATCAGATCAAGGTTGTATAAATTTCTTCCATCAAAAATAATTTTCTCATTCAACTGATTTGAGATCCGTTCAAAGTCTGGGTGTCTAAATACTGACCATTCAGTTGCAATCACTAAAAAGTCAGCACGGTTGCATGCATCATATGCATCCATTGCAAAATGAATCTTGTCACCTAAATTTTCCTGAACGTTTGACATAGCCTCAGGATCGTATGCCGATATGGTGGCTCCATTCTGAATCAACTGATCAATCAAATAAAGTGCTGGTGCCTCTCTTATGTCATCTGTATCAGGTTTGAATGCGAGTCCCCAAAGTGCTATTTTTTTACCCTTGATGTCGCCATTAAAATAGTCCAAGATCTTCGGCATTAAAGCAGTTTTCTGCTTATGATTTACACGTTCTACTGATTCCAATATATCAAAGTGATATCCCTCTTCATTTCCTGATTTCACAAGTGCTTGAACATCTTTTGGGAAACAACTTCCACCGTATCCAATTCCTGGGAATAAAAAGCGTTTTCCAATACGTGTATCAGAACCCATACCTCTTCTGACTGCGTCTACATCAGCACCAACTTTTTCACAGAAATTAGCGATTTCATTCATAAATGTAATCTTAGTCGCCAGAAAAGCATTTGAAGCGTACTTAGTCAATTCTGCGGATTTCTCATCCATAAAAATAATAGGATTCCCTTGCCTTACATAAGGCTTATAAAGTCCTTCTAATATTTTTTTTGCGCGTTCAGACTCTGTTCCAATCACAACTCTATCGGGTTTCAGGAAATCATCAACCGCAAATCCTTCTCTTAAAAATTCAGGATTAGATACAACATCAAATTCTACTTTTGCATTTTTTCTGATCGCCGCATCTACCTTTTCTGCTGTACCTACGGGAACTGTACTTTTATCTATGATTACTTTATAGTCTTCAATAATTTTCCCCAATTCATCCGCTACACCTAATACATATGATAAGTCAGCCGAACCATCCTCATCGGGCGGAGTGGGTAATGCTAAAAAAACAATTTTCGCGTCTTTAATGGCAGCCTTGAGATCTGTGGTAAAACTGAGTCTATTTTGCTTAATGTTTCTCTCAAATAGAACATCTAAATGTGGTTCATAAATGGGAACAATCCCATTCTTCATTTTTTGTACTTTCTCTTGGTCTATGTCAACACAAATTACTTCATTGCCTGTTTCAGCAAGGCAGGTACCTGTAACTAGACCAACATAGCCCGTTCCAACAACTGCTATTTTCATCTCTTATTGTTTATAAATTTTAGTAAAGTTTCAGCAATGTGATTTAACTGCAATTTATTTAGTTCTGAATGCATTGGCAGTGAAATAACACTATTTGACAATTTCTCTGCGATTGGGAAATCACCGTCTTTATACCGCTCATCCCGGTATGCCTTTTGCTGATGAAGAGGCACGGGATAATAGATCATTGCAGGCACATTGTTTTGCATCATATATTGTTGCAATTCGTTTCGATCAATGCCATCTACTTTTAAGGTATATTGGTGAAAAACATGGCTAGAATGAATCGATCTTTTAGGGATTGATAATTGTTCAACGCCTCTAAATGCTTCGTCATAATGCAATGCCGCTGCTCTTCTATTATTGTTGTATAGATCGAGATACTGGAGCTTCACACTCAAAATCGCTGCTTGTATACTATCAAGTCGAGAGTTGACACCAATTTCATCATGATAATACCTGACTTTCATCCCGTGATTTACAATCACTCTTGCTTTTTCTGCTAGTTCGTCATCTTGAGTGAAAATTGCACCACCATCGCCATAACATCCTAGATTTTTAGAAGGGAAGAATGAGGTACATCCAAAATCACCCATAGTCCCAGATTGCATAGAAGTCCCATCTTTAAAATGAAAAGATGCTCCTATTGATTGTGCGCTATCCTCAACCATGAATAATTGATGCTTTTTTGCAATGCTCAATATTTCCTCCATATTACTGCATTGACCAAACAAATGCACCGGTATTATTGCTTTTGTTTTGTCTGTAATTGCATTTTCAATTGCCTCCGTCGATATCAAAAATGTATCTTCATCGCAATCAACTAAAACAGGTTTTAATCCGAGAAGCGCAATAACTTCTGCTGTCGCTATAAAAGTAAATGTGGTTGTAATGACCTCATCACCTGGTTTAAGCCCAAGAGCCATTAGCGCGACTTGAAGTGCATCAGTTCCATTGGCGCAAGGAATGACGTGTTTAACGTTTAAATACTGTGCCAATTCAGCTTCAAAACGCTTTACTTCAGGGCCATTAATGAAAGCTGCTGACTCGATAACACCTTGGACTCTAGCATCAACCTCCTGTTTAATCTTTTGATACTGACCCTTTAGGTCAACCATTTGAATGTTCATATACACGATCAAAATTATGGCATGCGAAGATAGGCTTTTTAGTGTACTATATCCTTTTAAAGTATTGGTAATTTAGCCTTATGAGGTGCTACTTAAAGATACAGCTTTTATCTCTCGTTTTATTTTGCTTTGGCTTCAAGGCTTTCAATCAGACCAAGGCAGATTCTTCAAAATTGGGTGGAGAAGCATTTCCTTTTGTGCGTTTTCAGTTTGCAAGCTTTTTAACTGGTGGAGATTTTGAAAAGAGCTTTGGTAATACATACACCGTAGGTGGTGCAGTAGGTTATAAAACAGGATCTAATTGGCAAATCGACCTTGAATCAGGCTACTTTTTTGGTGCAGATGTAAAAAGAAAAGATATGCTTAATGGCATTACGAATGCAGCCGGTGATGCTACTGATTTAGATGGTGAGCTTGTTAAGTTGGTATTCGACATCCGTGCATTCAATGTATTCAGTTCTGTCGGAAAAATCATTCCTCTTTCTAATAAAAACCAAAATTCAGGCCTACTTATAAAAGCCGGAATTGGATATTTACAGCACCGAATAAAAGTAGATTTTAGAGATGGTGAGGTATTTCAATTGAGTGATGAAATGTTAAAAGGATACGATCGCTTGCACACAGGAATAGCATTAAAGCAGTTCTTTGGATACCAATATTATGGCAGAAGTAATTTATTCAACTTTTATTTTGGTCTAGAAATGATGGAAGGATTTACCATTAACAGAAGGGGCTACAATTATGACAGTCGGTCATTTGACACAGACCGAAAAACGGATCTATTGTACGGTTTAAGATTTGGGTGGACTATCCCCATTAGACAAAGAGCTTCGGAGGAATTTTACTATTACTAGAATGCAATTGTTATATGACATTGGCATAAAAGTTTTCTACTTTGGAATCTCCATTGCAGCTAAATTCAATGTCAATAAAGCAAAACATTGGGTCAATGGTCGAAAAGGACTTTTTAATAATTTGGAAAAGGGCATTGATGGGCGAAAGATCGATATTTGGTTTCATTGTGCCTCAATGGGTGAATTTGAGCAAGCAAGGCCTTTGATTGAGCATTACAAATCATCTAACCCAGATCATTTCCTGATTGTTAGTTTTTTTTCTCCCTCTGCCTATATGTATCATAGCAATTACAGTTTTGCCAATTACGTTTTTTACTTGCCTTTAGATACAAAAAACAATGCTAAGCGGCTGCTTGATATCTTGAATGTAGAAAGAGTGGTTTTTGTTAAATATGAATTTTGGTTTAACCTTTTAAGTGAGCTAGAAAATAGAAACATTCATGTCTACCTAGTCTCTGGAATATTTAGAAAATCTCAGCAGTTTTTCAAGTTTTATGGGAAGTGGTTTCGGAATAAACTCACTGCCTTCGACCATTTTTATGTACAAAACAAAACATCAAAAGAATTATTGAATTCTGTGGGGTTTTACAATGTCATGGTTTCTGGTGATAGCCGTTTCGACCGAGTCTCTAAAATTGAAAAAGATGGTTTCAAAAATGCAGCATTAGATGCCTTTTGCCAAAATTCAAAAACCATTGTATTTGGGAGTGCTTGGAGTAAAGAGTCAGAATTTGCAATTCAATTGCTTAATGCAACAGACAAGGTTAAAATAATCATTGCGCCCCATGAAATTGACCCTAAAATTTGCAATGAATTATTATCCAAAACGCAAGGTCGAGGTATTTTATGGAGCAACATAGATACGCCTTCTGATTTAATGCATAAACAACTATTAATCATCGATACGATTGGAATTCTTGCTCGATTATACAGATATGCAGATTTTGCATTTATTGGCGGTGGATTTGGGAATGGGATTCACAATATTCTTGAAGCAGCTGTTTATGGCTGCCCAATTTTCTTTGGAAAGAACTTTAGTTTTTTTCAAGAAGCGCATGACTTGATTGCTCAAAAATCTGCTTTTCCCGTTGAAGAGTTTCAAAAATTTAAAATTCTACTTGATAGAATGTTGGACGATAATAAGGAATTGCAGAGAATTAAAAAATCTACAACCCATTATGTAATGGAAAATACTGGAGTTGCACATAGAATTTTCTCCCACATGTTAGGTCATGGCTGACCTTTGCGAAATACTTATCAAGTTGTAGTCGTTAATTTCTTTTTATGCTTGGCTCCTTCTTGGCCATGTTCAATGATATATTTACTGGTAAATGATTTTAAAAAGCGACTATGTCTAGAGCCAAGAAAACCCCAAAAAAGATTTATGTTCTTGATACTTCCGTCATCATCCATGACCACAACTCATTTTTAAATTTCGAAGAAAACGATGTAGCAATCCCTATTACAGTTTTGGAGGAATTAGATAACTTTAAAAGAGGCAACGACACCAAAAATTTTGAAGCAAGGGAGTTTACACGAATCGTTGATAAGCTCTCTGAAAATTACACTTTGCAAGATTGGATACCGCTTGAGAATAAAAACAAGTCCAAATTTAAAATCATATTTAATAAGCGAAACTCAAACTTGGATGCTGAAAAAATATTTGATGACCATAAAGGAGACCATAAGATTCTGAACGCTGCGATAAGTTTGCAAGCAGACGAGAAAGACAAAAAAATCATCCTCGTCACCAAAGACATTAATCTGAGGATAAAAGCAAAAGCACTTAATCTTATTGCTGAAGATTATAACACAGGAAAGGTCAAGGACGTTTCTGATCTGCATTTAGGTAAAGATAAAATTGAAAATTTACCTTCAGAGATCATTAAAGAGATCTATGAAAAAGGCTATTTAGAAGATTACAGTTTTTTAAAAGAGAAAAAACAAAACAATCATTTTTACATTCTTAAAAATGGTAAGGCAAGTAGTCTAGCATTTTATAATCCTGTAGACGATCGACTTGATCGAGTAGAAAAACTAAAGGCCTACGGTGTAATTCCAAGAAATGCGGAACAGGCCTTTGCCCTGCATGCCATCTTAAACCCAGAAATAAAACTTGTCACAATTCAAGGGGTGGCAGGCACTGGCAAAACCCTACTCGCCTTGGCAGGAGCAATTGAACAAAGAAGAAATTTTAAGCAAATTATTCTTGCTAGACCTATTGTACCCTTGAGTAACAAAGACATTGGTTACCTGCCTGGAGATGTTAAAGAAAAGATTAATCCTTATATGGAGCCACTTTGGGACAATCTAAAATTTATCAAAAACCAATTCAGTGAAATGGACAAAAAGCACAAACAAATCACTGAAATGCAAAAAAATGAGAAAATTGTTATTACTCCTCTTGCTTATATAAGAGGCCGAAGCTTGTCAGACATAATATTCATTGTAGATGAAGCCCAAAACTTAACACCTCACGAAATCAAGACCATTATAACTAGAGCAGGCGAAAACACAAAAATGATTTTTACCGGCGACATCAATCAAATTGATACACCATATTTAGACGAACATAGCAATGGCTTGTCTTACCTGATAGACCGAGTGCGTGGCAATATGTTATACGCTCATGTTGCTTTGGAGAAAGGAGAACGATCTGAACTTGCTAATGTAGCCAATGATCTACTCTAATTGGAAATTCATTTTCTACGGCACGTGACAGATTCTTTATTAATTCTATCAATGCAATGTAACACAGGTTGCATTGTGCTTCACCACATTGATTAACTTTGAATCTAGAAATAGCTTATGCTCAAAAAGGGAAGCAAATTGTACAGCATTATTCATTTTAAATGTCCGCATTGTCATGAGGGAGAGTTTTTTAAATCTAGAAATCCCTATGACTTCAAACATCTTTCTAGATCCTATGAAAAATGCACAAAATGCAATAGAAGACTTTACTTGGAACCTGGATTTTACTATGGTGCTATGTACGTTTCATACGCCTTGAGCGTGACTCATATAGTAACGTTTATTCTAGCGAAGTACATACTTGGTATCAAAATGGAATTTGTGAATTTTATTATTTTGGTGGCTTCGTTCTTAATCCTGTTAACGCCTTTGTATTATGCATTGTCTAAAATTACATGGGCAAACTTTTTTTTACACTATAAACCCACAACTGAAAATGAAAAATCTGAGCCCTGAAGAATTTAAAAACATGTTGGATGAGGAAAATACGCTTGTCATCGACGTACGAACTCCTGAGGAGGAGATAGAAGGAGTGATTGAAGGCTCACTCAACATTAACATTATGGACCCATCTTTTCCCACTAAGATCGAAACATTGGACAAAGCAAAAAAATACCTCGTTTTCTGTAGAAGTGGGGGAAGGAGTGCTACCGCCTGTCAATTTATGGCTAAGAATGGATTTGATACTTATAACTTAGAAGGAGGGATTATAGCATGGAACGCAATGTAAATCAATACTTTTTTTTATTCATACTGCTTAATTTTATTTTTTCTTGCAGCAATGCCCAGACTAAAGACCCCTCTATTCAATTGCTTTCAGCAATTGAATTTAAATCCAAACTGAGTGCAACCGATAAAGCACAATTGATTGATGTAAGGACGGCTAATGAATTTAAAGGCGGTTCAATTGATGGGGCAATAAACTATAACATACTCGACGGAACTTTTTCATCGAAATTGAGCAGCTTGGATAAGAATAAAACAGTATTCGTATTCTGCGCAAAAGGAGGTAGAAGCAATAAAGCTTCAAAAATATTGATGGATGCTGGATTTAAGGAGGTAATTGACTTAAAGGGTGGATATGACGCATGGAAAGAAAACTTAGCGAAATGATGCTTAATCACATCTGCTTAATATTCTATTTTAACCATACCCCCTGAACAGTTTTGCGTAATTTTATGGACCTAATTAAATTTTACTCCATGAAATCACTTAGACAACTGTTTTTCACAATATTTTCCTTTCTATTGCTTCTTTCTTCCTATGCTGGGGACAATCACGTTCTAAAGCTAAAATCAGGGACTGAAGACCTAACGATACTTGAAAGCTCTAGCATACTCAATGATCAATTTGAAAATCTAAAGACTGATTATGTCATCATACAGTTTTACAAAGTTCCTACGCGAGCCCAAAAGAACAAGCTTTCTACAAATGGAATTACCCTACTAGAGTACCTTCCAAATTTTTCCTTTTTGGCCACCTATAACCAGCCAAGCAAAATTGAGGTTGGAAAACTTAATATTCGATCAATCGTTGAGTACAAGAAAAAATACAAATTAGCTCCAAGACTAGTCAATGAAGAAAAGCCTGATTGGGCCATGTCTGGGCAAACAGCGAAGCTTCTATTAGAAGTTCAACTCAATTCCTCAAAGTTTGAAGTCATTAACTCACTGAAAGCTGAAGGTATTGAAATAGAATCTATTGATCCCTCGGGAGATATCTACGAAATCTCTATCCCTCACAAAAAAATAAATGATTTCATAGAAAATGATTTTGTAAAATATGTCGACTATATCCCTGCTCCACCTGAAAAAGAGGACATTGAGGGCATTTCATTGCACAGAGGCAATATGCTTAATTCTCCTCACCCTTTAGATAGAAAGTACGATGGTACAGGAATAAGCATGACCATAGCGGATGATGGAGCAATTGGCCCACACATAGACTTAAAAGGTCGAGTTACACAATTCGTAACCTTCGATAATGGAGGACATGGAGACATGACAACAGGTATTGCAATGGGCGCTGGAAATTTAAATCCAAGAATACAGGGAATGGCCACTGGCGTTTATTTATATTACTATAATATCTCTGGCTACCCACATATCGCCAATGCAGTTTCAAATTTTAATAACCGCGGCGTTGTTGTTTCATCTACTTCTTACAGGGAAGGATGCAATGCTGGTTACACTTCTTTAACACGATCTATTGATCAGCAAGTGCGGCTTAACCCTGAAATACTTCATGTATTCTCGGCTGGAAATAGCGCCTTTAGCAACTGTGGGACAAACAACTACGGGAGTGGGACTTTACTATGGGGAAACATTACTGGTGGACGAAAACAAGGAAAATCAGTCATTGCAACTGGCAATCTCAATTATGTTGGGAGCAGGGTAACCAGCAGTAGCCTGGGACCTGCATATGATGGAAGAATTAAACCAGACATTTGTGCAAATGGTGGAAGCCAAATGTCTATTGCTGCGAACAACACTTTTCAAATTGGTAGTGGCACATCAGCGGCTGCACCAGGTCTCGCAGGAATTGCTGTTCAATTGTATCACGGTTACAAAGATTTGCATGGTGACACCTTACCTGAATCAGGTTTGATCAAAGCTGCATTGTTGAATACAGCTAGAGATATTGGAAGAGCAGGTCCAGATTTTGAGCATGGTTGGGGCAGAGTCAATGGACACCGAGCAATGCTTCTATTGGAAGAAAACAGGTATTTTGACGATACAATTTCACACGGTAATACCCATTCGTACACAATAAACATAGGTGCATCAAATCTACAAGAACTTGATTTTATGATTTACTGGACTGATTATGAAGCTGCAACTTCAGCTGCAACTGCACTAGTAAATGATATAGACCTAAGAGTTGTGACTCCTGCTAATGACACCATTCTACCATGGGTATTGGATTCTCGACCAAATGTAACAAGTCTTACCAGCCTTGCCACTAGGGGCAATGATGATCTCAACAATGTTGAACAAGTTAGTATTGACACTGTAAACACGGGGAATTATACCCTTCTTGTAAGAGGAACAAACATCCCACAGGGACCCCAAAAATTCTTCATTGTTTGGGAAACACGAGATGATGATATTGAAATCACCTATCCTAATGGAGGAGAAGCCTTCGTTCCAGGAGAAACTGAAACTATCCGATGGGATGCTTCTGGCTCAAATGGCTCTTTTTTAGTTGCATATAGCACAGACAGTGGCTCAACTTGGACAAATATAAGTGTAGCTGGGAGTTCATCAAGATATAGAGATTGGCCAGTACCATCCAACATTGCCATCTCAAAAAATGTTCTAATTAAGGTTGAAAGAAGGGTTGGAAGAACAGTTGTTGCAGCAGACACATCAGATTATACTTTCTCGACTATGCGTCTTGCCTCAAATTTAAAAGCTGAATATGTTTGTTTTGATTCAATTAAAGTATCTTGGAAGCGAGTCCCTGGAGCTACTGCTTATGAGGTAAGCTTACTTGGAGATAAGTATATGGATTCGGTTGGAACGACATCAGATACTTCCTTCGTTTTCCAAGGAACAACTTTCAACAATGATAATTGGTTCAGTGTAAGAGCGATCAAAAATAACATCATCGGCCGTCGTGCAAATGCAGTTCAAATTCCTGACAGAATTTTCAACTGCCCATTTAACTATGACATCGCTTTGATGCGTTTAATAACTCCAAGTGCATCTTATGTCTTGGATTGCAATGTCTCTAAAATTAGAGTGGAAGTAGAATTGTTAAATAAGGGAGATTCAACTGCCTCGAATGTACCCATGGAGTATATATTCAATAATCGAACTTACAGGGATACCTTCCCTGGTCCTTTGGCAAAAGGAGCTACAGCTAACTTTATCTTCAAAGATTCACTAAGTCTAACTCAGACAACCTTTAATCGTTTAAAAGTAAAAGCACTCTTGAACAATGATGAGGACTTTACGAATGATTCACTTGAGAACACATTTGATGTACTTTCTAGCACAATAAAAACACTGCCGTTTTCAGAATCATTTGACTCAATGACAACTTGTGCTACAACAAGCAATTGTGGTACAACAATCTGTGGACTTTCAAATGATTGGTCAAACATGTCAACTAGATATGACAATTTTGATATGCGCGTACACAGAGGCTCAACACCTTCAACAGGAACTGGCCCAACAGCGGATCACACCCTTGGAACATCATTAGGTCAGTACATTTATTCGGAAGCATCCAACGGCTGTTACGAACAAGAATCTCAAGTGCTTTCTCCATGTATTGATTTATCAAACACCTTATCTCCAGAACTCAGTTTTTGGTACCATATGAATGGTCAATTTATGGGTCGTATGCAAGTAGACATATACAGTGATGGAGCAATGGACAGTGTTTTCAGTATCAGTGGGACACAAGGCACCTCTTGGATCAATAAAACAATTGATTTAAGTGCTTATATAGGTAAAACCATTAATGTCCGCTTCTTATTTTCGACTGGAACATTCTGGTCTAGCGACATGGCCATTGATGACGTTAGCATCATTGACTTAAGTACAAGCCTCAATCAAGTTGAAATTGATAATCGATTCAATGTTTATCCAAACCCTTCTGAAGGATTGTTTACAATAGAATTTAATGAATTGCCAGAAACGCCAATTGATATCTATGATTTGAATGGAAGACTACTAAAAACGATGAGAATAAGTAGTAATGTGAGCAACATTGATATGTCCACTTATGAAAAAGGAATTTATATATTGAATGTTCAAGGAACTAAAATCCACAGGAAGTTGGTCATTCATTAGATCGAATTTCCTAAAAAAAATCCTGCTCCTAGAGCAGGATTTTTTTTTGAATTCTCCGTTACTTTGCCGAACTAACATGAGCAGCATCTTTAACATTTCCAAAGAGATTCCACTAATGGAAGAATTTCCAACTTTACAAGGGGAAGGTTTTCATAGCGGACGTTTCTCCTATTTTGTAAGAGTCGCGGGCTGTGATGTAGGCTGTCACTGGTGTGATGTGAAAGAAAGTTGGAAAGCCAATAAACATCCGCTTGTTTCATATGATAATATTTTTTCGAATGCTTTAAGATCTGGCGCCAAATTCATCGTTGTAACTGGCGGAGAACCTTTCATGTATTCGTTAGAGTCACTTTGCAAAAAGTTTCTTGAGAAAAATTTTGAACTCGCTGTTGAAACCTCAGGGGCATATCCAATTACAGGAACATGGCACTGGATTTGCTTATCACCAAAAAAGAATAAGGCTCCATTAGACGAATTTTACGCCAAAGCAAATGAATTAAAAGTTATCATTTACAACAAAGATGATTTTAAGTGGGCTGAAGAACATGCTTCAAAGGTAAATTCTGAGTGCAAACTATACCTTCAAGTAGAATGGAGTAAGCGAGATGAAAACACACCCTTAATATTAGACTACATAAAAGAAAACCCACAATGGAAACTAAGTCTTCAAACGCACAAATACATAGGAATACCTTAAAGCATTGCTGCTTAACCTTCTTCAGCGTTGTGCTTTTTAGTTGCTCATCTATTGTTGGACAAAACTTAAGTAGCAATGATAAAAAAGCAACGAAGAAATATTTGGAGGCTCAAACATTTTACCAAAAACACGATTTAAATCAAGCTTCAGCATTACTGAAGGAAGCGATTGAAAGAGACAATCGATTTATTGAAGCCATTACTCTATTGGCTTACATTAACCTTGATCTTGGAGATTATGAAGAAGCTAAGGGATATTTTCAAAATGCCATTGCGGTAGACGCAACTGCCATTCCAAACAATTTATTCTTTTTAGCTGAAATTGAGTTAAAATCCGGTGATTATGCCAACGCAAATAAACATTTTAAGCAATTTTTAAGTTTAGGAGAGCATGAACAACAATTACTCAACCGCAGCAATCGTAGTCTCGACATTACTGAATTTGCCTTAAAATCGATGACAGAGCCTGTAGAGTTTAAACCTCGAAATTTAGGACCAGGAATAAACAGCGAAATGTCTGAATACTTTCCAAGTTTAACTGTAGATCAAAAAACAATCCTTTTTACGCGCAGATTAAAGAGTCCGAGCTCACCTCAAGGATTCAACGAAGACTTTTATATTTCCAAAAGAAAGGGAGATAAATGGCAGTTGGCTCAAAACCTCAGCACTCCTATCAATACACCCATGAATGAAGGTGCTCCAAGTTTATCTGCTGATGGACAATTGCTCATTTTTACTGCATGTGAGCTTTATGGAAATTATGGAGAAAATAGACAAGGTTTTGGAAGTTGTGACTTGTTTTACAGTATGCGTGATGGTGGGAGTTGGACAAAACCAATAAACCTTGATAAAACAATTAACTCAGTCCATTGGGAAACTCAACCATCCTTCTCCTCAGACGGAAGAACATTGTATTTTGTGAGAGGCATAAGAAACAAAAGCGGCAGTAAAACTGGAGATATCTATGTCTCCAGTTTAGATGATAAGAATTATTGGAGCAAACCTGAAAAACTAAGTCGAACCATCAACACTCCCGCAAACGAAGAATCTGTGTTTATCCATCCAGATGGTAAAACACTCTACTTCTCATCAGATGGTCACCTGGGAATGGGAGGCTTGGACATTTTTGTAAGTAAGAAGGACAATGAAGGAAATTGGGGAGATCCAGTCAATTTGGGCTATCCAATCAACACGCATAAAAATGAAAATAGTCTATTAGTGGGAGCTGATGGGAAAATCGCCTATTTTGCATCAGATCGGGAAGATGGATACGGTGAATTAGATTTATATAGCTTTGAGTTACCTGAGCAATTTGCTCCAAATAGAGTCTCTTACTTCGAAGGAAAAATATACAACAGTGAATCAAAAGAACCTTTGAACGCAAAATTTGAATTGGTAGACCTAGAAACCGAAGAGGTAATCGTAAAATCAGAATCCGATAGTAAGTCTGGGGAGTTTCTAATCAGTCTGCCTTCAGGTAGAAATTATGCGCTAAACGCCTACAAAGAAGGATACCTATTCTTTTCTGAGAACTTCTCGCTAAAGACACAGAATGATAATAAGCCCTTTAGTCAGGATGTCCCACTTCAACCTTTAAAAGTAGGTGAGAAAATCGTGCTTAAAAATATCTTCTTTGAGACAGCAAAATTTGACCTAAAAGATGAATCAATGGTGGAATTGAAAAAAATAGTTGGATTTTTAAACGATAACCCAAAATTAAAAATTGAGGTTAGTGGCCATACAGATGATCGAGGTGACGCTAACTTTAACAAGAAATTGTCTGAAAATAGAGCAAAATCAGTATATAATTTTCTCGTTGAATCTGGAATACTGGAAAGTAGACTTAATTGGGCTGGCTACGGAGCTGAATTTCCAATATTCTCTAACGAAAACGAAGAAGGTAGGTCCAAAAACCGGCGAACTGAATTTAAAATTGTTGAGCTTTAAATATTATCGGCTAAGAAATACAGAACCTCGGATTTCTTCACTGCCGATATCTATTACATAGTAGTATACTCCACCACTTGCAAGTTTACCATTCAGTGTACGTCCATCCCATGTATACTGACCATTTTCAGCATCAAATGCTTTAGATCCCCATCGATCAAATATTTTGAATTGTATACAGCCTCTAAATTCTCCAATGATTCCGGGGTTGAAAACATCATTTACCCCATCCCCATTTGGACTAAATACATTTACTCCATTAAAATTTAACAATTCTGACAATGTTTGTGATGGAACAGTTTTTTGGATAGAATCAGAACAACTGCTGTTTGCTCCAATCAGAGTGATAATGTTGTCCTTGGTAGGATCGATTGGAATACTTGGATTCCATTCATTACTCACCATCTTTCCATTCAATTTCCAACTAAAAGTATTGGATAATGTAGACAAATTTTGAATTTCTAAAACAGAACCTACACATCTTGGAGAATTCACAAAATCAAAATCCAATACAACTGTATCATTAAGTGTAACGATCACACTGTCAATGTCTGAACATCCAGAACTATTAGTTATTTGCAGATAATATTTTTGATCTACAAGAGGTGATGATTTTGGTGACCTTATTTGAGTTCTACTCAATCCATTGGATGGAGACCATAAATAATTTATTCCTTGTTCATTACCTTGAATGAGTGGCACAAGTTGTACACTGTCACCTACACATACAGAGGTGTCGGGAGGTATGAATTCTACATTAAAGGTAGAAATAAAGACTGTATCTCGATCAATACATCCATTTTGGTCGGCACCGGTGACTATATATTCTATGTTTCGTAATGGATTAGCAATTGGCATACTACTTTTTGGATCATTCAACCATCTGGATGGAGACCAACTATATATAACTGCCCCACTCACTGAAAGTTGTACAGAGTCTTTTACACAAACAAATGTATCTTTCTCTGCAACAATGTTTGGCAATGAATTCACTATGATCAACACTGTATCATAATTTATACATGAATTTTGATCAGTAACGCTTAAACGATATTCGGTTGTTGATAATGGATACACGAATGGATTTTGAGAAGTGACACTTGAAATATCAAAACCCGGATCCCAACTAAATGATGAAGTTAAATTACCTGATGGATCTCCACCTATTTGAATAGTATCTCCAAAACAAATGGATTGATCAGGGCCTGCATCGGCCAAGGGAAGTGGATTAATAGTTACTTCTTTTGTAAATGAGCTTTTACACCCGAGCAATGTGGTCACACTTAGAGTAACGTTGTATGTTCCAGCAATTGCATATTGATACGCAGGATTTTGAAGAATTGAGGTTCCAGATCCATCCCCGAAATCCCATTCCCATAAATTAAATCCTCCTGCAATTATGGATGTCTCGTCAGTAAACGCAGTGAAATCTCCCAGACAATTTGCATCTATTCTAAAATCTACATCAGGCAATGGGTTCACATTCACAGTCATTGAATCAATACTTGTACATCCAAGAATATCTGTAACAGTCACATAGTATTTTGTTGTATCCTTAGGGAATGCACGAGGATTGGCGATATCATTTGCAGATAAAGTTGAAGCATTGCTCCAATTGTACAATGCTCCGGAGGTATTGCTTGTTGGACTTCCACCAATCTGAATTGTATCCTCAGCACAAATAGTAAGATCTGAACCAGCTTCAACATCTGGAGCCAAGTTTACGTTTACAATCACTTGATCAGTAGATGTACAGCCTTTTAAATCAGTAAGTGTTACAGTGTATGTAGTTGTAGTTATCGGATTCGCAATCGGCTGTGCTTTCGAAGCATTGTCCAAAGTGGATGCGTTGTCCCAATTATAGTTCACTGCTGGCAGAGCAATACTTCCCAAAACCGTTGGCTCTCCTTCACAAATGGCTCTATCAGGTCCTGCATTTGCAATAGGCAAGGGGTTAACTGTGACAGTTACTTGATTGGATGAAGTACATCCATTTACATCATTTACGACAACCGTATACGTGGTTGTCACTACTGGTGTAGCTGTAGGATTCGATAGAGTGGCATCATCCAAGGTAGCAATGTTGTCCCACTGGTAGGTAGAACCGTTGGGACCTGTAGGATTTCCTCCAAGAATTGTATTTTCTCCCTCGCAAATTTCACGATCATTTCCGGCATCCACTATTGGTAAAGGATTTACTATAACAGTCATTTGATCTGTATCGGTACAGCCATTGCCGTCTGTTACCGTCACTGTAAAAGTTGTTGTCGTTGTCGGTGAAGCTGTTGGATTCGCAAGCGCTGCATTGTCCAAACTTCCCGCATTGTCCCATGCAAACAATGCGCCGACTGTTGTCGATGTCGGGCTACCACCAATCAAAACCGATTGTCCGTTGCATATCGTTTTATCTATCCCAGCATCAACTGTTGGCAAAGGATTCACCGTGATCGTCACTTGATCTGTATCCGTACAACCAATACCACTCGTAACCGTTACTGTATATGTGGTAGTTATGATTGGAGTAGCAATTGGATTAGCTGCTGTTGAATTATCTAGTGATGAAGAATTGTTCCATTGATAAGTGGCCCCAGTTGGACCTGTAGGAACACCTCCAATAGTCGTTGACTGACCAGCACAGATGCCCCGGTCTACACCTGCATCTGCAGTTGGTAATGTATTTACTGTCAACGTAATTTGGTCAGTATCTGTACAACCGTTTGGATGTGTTACCGTGACTGTATAAGTGGTGGTAGTTGTGGGTGAAGCTGTTGGATTCGCAATTGCTGCATTGTCTAAGCTGCCTACATTGTCCCATGCAAACAAGGCTCCAACTGTTGTTGATGTCGGACTGCCGCCAATTTGAAATGAATTACCAACACATATACTTTGGTCTGCACCCGCATCTACATTTGGCTTAGGGTTTACATTTATCTGCACTTGATCTGTATTGGTACATCCAGAAGGATCTGTTACAGTAACAGTATATGTAGTTGTCACAGATGGATTAGCGATGGGATTTGCAACCAGTCGACTACTTAATCCTGCTGCTGGTGACCATCTAAATATTGAACCTGCAGGACCAGTTGGACTTCCGCCGATAGTCACCGACTGTCCATCGCATATAGTTTGGTCTGTTCCTGCATCTACATTGGGAGGACTGCTTATAGTTATTGTAATTTGATCTGTATTTTGACAAAACAATGGGCCTTGGCTTGTTACAGTAACGGTATAGGTAGTTGTTACGGTGGGTGTAGCAATAGGATTTGCAGAAGTACTATTATTTAAAGTACTTGCATTGTCCCACTGATACGTAGCTCCATTTGGTCCTGTAGGACTTCCCCCCAAGGTAACACTCCCTCCATTACAAATGGTTTGATTTGAACCAGCATTCGCAATGGGTAACCCATTGATTGTAATTGTAACCTGATCTGTTTGACTACAGCCATTTGCGGCAGTAACTGTAACAGTATATGTCGTGGTACCACCCGGTGTCGCAAGTGGATTTGCGACATTCGGATTATCTAAGCTTGATGGATTGTTCCATTGATAAGTCGCGCCTGTAGGACCAGTTGGTGATCCTCCTAAGGTCGTACTAGCACCAAAACAAATTGTCCGATTACTTCCAGCATTTGCATTTGGTTTAGATTTCATATTAACCCTCACTTGATCTGAATTTGTACACCCATTAAGATCTGTCACAACTACTGTATAAGTTCTGGCAATATTTGTTGTTGTGAATGGATTCGATGAGAAACGATCATCTAAACCAGCTGCAGGGCTCCATCGGTACGTTGAACCTACAGGACCAGTTGGACTCCCTCCAATCTGAACACTTCCGTCAGGACATACAGAGGTGTCCGATCCTGCATTTGCTGTTGGATTAGGTGTAAAAAACACCGTAACCTGATCGGTATTTGTGCATGATGTAGCAGTATTGGTGACAGTTACCGTGTATGTTGTATTGACTAAAGGAGAAGCATCAGGGTTTGCTATGTTGGCATTGCTCAGGCTCGCTGCATTGTTCCATTGATAGGTATTCCCTGCAACTGGGCTACTTCCAATTTGTACAGGAGCACCATTACACGTAAATACATCGGCACCAGCATCAGCTGTTGGCAATGGGTCTACAGTAACTATGACTTGATCTGTTGCGGTGCAACCATTTCCATCTGTTACTGTTAGATCGTAAGAAGTTGTCGCAGATGGCGTTGCTGTAGGTGATTGAATTTGGTCATTATCCAAAGAGGATGAATTGTTCCATCTGTATGTAAGTGTTCCTGTGCCAGTAGAAACACCACCAATGGAGGCAGACCCTCCAGGACAGACTGAAATATCTGTTCCAGCATCTGCAATAACTGTTGGAAGAACTGTAATCGTTACTTGATCGGTAGCGGTACAATTTAAACCTGTGGTAACTGTTACAGTATAGGTTGTAGTGATTAAAGGAGTAGCAATTGGATTTGCTGAATTTGAGTTATTTAGAGTAGCGGCGTTATCCCAATCATAGGTTGCACCGGAGGGTCCTGTTGGTGCGCCTCCTATGGTAACACTGCTGTTTAGACAAATATTCTGATCTGAACCTGCATCTGCTGTTGGCAAAGAATTTACTACAACATTCGTAGTATCAGTTGTAGTACAACCATTTACATCTGTGACTGTTACAACATATTGGGTCGTCGTGGATGGATTTGCTGTTGGATTAAATGCTGTGGTTGAAGACAAGCCAGTTGATGGAGACCAACTGACTGTATTGCCAGCATCAGCCGTTGGACTACCTCCGATACCAACGCTTCCTCCAGGGCAAATTGCTTGATCAGAACCTGCATCAATGTTTGGAAATCCAACATTGATCTGCTGCACTAGGGTCGAATCACAGCCATTTCCTGAAGTGGCAGTCAACGAAACAAAATATGTACCTGAACTTGCATATGCATGAGTTGGATTGGTTTGTATGGACGTTGGACTTGCATCGCCAAAATCCCAGACATATGTAAGGCTGCCACCTGTAATGGATGAAGCATTGGTAAAACTGACATTAAATCCTGGACAGGGTGCTATTGGACTGAAAGAAAAATCAGTAGTTGGATCAGGAAATTGGAATCGAAAACCCGAAATATTTGAACGAGAAGTGCAGGCTTCTACAGTATTTACTAATTCAACTTGATAAGCTACAGTGTCCTCACATACGGTAAAATTATCAGCGATATTTGTCCCATTAACATTTTGAAGAAAAGTCATTGTGCCTGTGATCGGGTAATCCTTCAGCAAACGATAAGATGCAGCTGAACCAGCAGGATTTGGATTAGACAGTGAATTCCAATTTACTTCTATTTGAGTTGCATTGTTCTGAACTGCTACGAAAATGGTTGATGCGGTATCGCGAGCTACATTCTGTACACCTCCCTTACAACCAGATCTACTTCTGATATAATACCATCTTCGTATCGCATTTGCATTGGCACCTATGTGTGTATAGCTGGTCTGAGAATATGTCTTTACACTGTCAACAAGTTGATAAGGTCCATTCTCATTTGTAGCCGAATATATCATCCAAGCAGAAAATGACGCACTTGGGTCAGGTGTCGTATTCCAATCTAAACTTACATCTCCATTTGATTGGACATCTACACAATTAATGAGCGGCGACAAAATAACCGAGTCTGCCAACACTGTAATTGTATAAGTGGCAATATTTTGCGCCGGAATAGGACAAGCATTGTCTACAGCTTTAACAACAAATGTATAGGTATTGGTAAGTCCTACACATAAATCATTTGCTACAACATGGTTACAATCTGTTTGCCAACTAAAAAAAAGAGAGTCACCTTCTAAATCAGATACGGGAGGAGTCCTGTTCAATGTCGCGCATGGTGGATTGTCACAACCATTGTTCGCATTGGTGAAGTTATTGCCAAACTGCAATCCAGTTACAAATAGTGTCACTGAATCACCAGCAGGATTTAGCGTATCAAACGTTCCGTTAGGTCGCTGGACCCTAATCAAGGTATCAACTGCCTTTATTCCAAATTCTACCAAATCCCCTGCTTTAACCGTATCATTGAATGAAGTATTGTTCGCAAAGGGAGGACGAATGGAAGGTTTCTCATTCTTTGAACAACTACCATCGATATTCACTTGTAGCTCTCGGTAAATTTCAGCTGACCTTTGTCCACATTTAAATGCGGTAACCTTTACTACTGAGACATATTTTCCTGTTGTAAAAGAGAGCATGGATATTTCACCCGTATTTAGATCTAAAGTCGCAGCCTGATTTCTAAAATCCTGTGTGCCACTAGGATACGGAGATGCCTCAGAATAACCAAACCGAAAAGTAGCAGGAGCAGGAGTAACTCCTTCGTCATATACTGGTGGGAGTGGGTCGCATGGAAAAGGACAATTGTGATTTCCATTCGCATTTGACAAAGATTCAAGTGGCTTGCCCCATTCGAAAACCAGAGAGTCTAATTCCACATCCGAGGCATTGTGGTTGTATGTAAAAGGCGTCTCTTTACAGAGCAAACTTGTTGCAATTTCTTCAAATTGTGGGGAATTGTCAACGCATCGTCCGGCCACCCATTCACCATGATTGTATATTTTTGCCCTTAGCGTTACTCCTGGCGCTCCAACTATATTGTCATTGCTGTTTCTGGCAAAATCAGAATAGGTTAATATCCATCCGTCTGGCCCAGGTGTTCCAATGAGGCCAATATTAGATGCAATTAATGTATTCTGAAAAGTTGCTCTTGGATCACCATTTCCATTTCCACAAATAATTACTGGATTTCCACCTACAAAACATGATGGTTTAATCGTATCTCCAACATTGGAACTGTATTGCTGATCTGTAACTAATTGTGTGACATTTCCTGGATTTGGATAATTATGGATATAGAGATGCCCTCTTGGACTGACTGCATTTCCACTGCAATCTCGGTAAACGACTACCTTAAAATCATACCGTCCATTGTTCCGACATTCCCAAGTTATTTCACCTCCCATTATATGGGTAGCAAAAAGGCCATGACTTGCTGAAAGCAATAGAATTAAACCAAAAATTCTAATGAAATGTCGACGCATTATGGTAGATTATTAAAGCGCATACGAAAATATACAAATTGTAGCGCATTTTCTAGGACGTTTAAAACCTTCACGGCGTTGCTCTGGAGTTAAAATATTTCTTCATTAAATAACTACTTTTGAAACTTTCATAAAACAATTCTATGGATTTAAAGGGTATTATCTCAATTTCAGGCAAGTCAGGCTTATTCAAAGTGATTAGCCAAGGTAGGAATGGTTTGATTGTAGAAACACTTCAAGATGGAAAAAGATTTGCAGTTAGTGGCTCTGAACGCGTTAGTTCACTTGAAGACATAAGCATTTTTACATCAGAAGAAGACATTCTTCTTAGTGCGGTATTTGATAAAATAAACACCTCCTCAAAGGGTAAAAAAGTATTGTCTCATAAATCACCACCAAACGAACTCAAGGATTTTTTAAGTGGAGTATTGCCCAATTACGACGATGAACGTGTATATACCTCTGATATTAAAAAATTGGTTCAATGGTTCAACCTTCTGATAGAAAAAGGCTTAATTAAATTCAAAGAGGAAAAGAAACCTACATCTGAAAAAAAGCCTTCAAATGCTAAGCCATCTGCTAAAAAAAGTTCTAATCAGGCTACTAAAAAATCTCCAAAAAAGAAGTGATTGAAAAAATAGCACGTAAGTTCATTTCAAAAGACGTACAGTTTGAATGGGAACAAATTGAACCTTATTTTAATCAGCTGAAAGTAAGAAATATAAACTCTCTTGCTGAATTGAAACAGTGGTTATTAGATCGAAGTGAATTAGAAGCAGCCTTAGAAGAAGCTTTTGCTTGGAGGTATATCCGAATGAATATTGATACCACCAATGAAAAGTATCAAGAAGCATTTAATTATTTTGTGCAAGAGATTAACCCAAAAATTGCTCTCTACGAAGATGCATTAAATAAAAAGCTTTTAGACTCAAATTTCACAAATGAATTGAGTGGTGAGGCCTACAGTATTTTGATCAAAAAAGTCAACACTCAAATTGAGCTTTACAGAGAAGAAAACATACCACTTTTTACTCAACTAGAGAAAGAGTCTCAAGAATATGGTGCGCTCTCCGCACGCATGTCAATCACGTACAAGGAAAAAGAATATACCCTTCAACAAGCATCCAAGTTTTTAAAGAGCCCTGATCGAGGAGAACGTGAAGAAGTTTATGCCCTTGTCAACAATAGAAGACTGGTGGATTCTTCCGCAATGAATTCTTTATATGATCGATTGATAAAAAAGCGACAAAAAATTGCAAAAAACTGTGGGTTCGAAAATTACAGAGACTACATGTTTAAAGCCATGGAGCGATTTGATTACAATGCCGAAGACTGTTTTGACTTTCACAATTCAATACAAAGACATTTCGTTGGAATAGAAGAGGGCATACATAGAAAACGCTTGTCACGTCTAAATATTAATACACTAAAGCCATGGGATTTAAGCGTTGACATTGATGGCAAAAATCCGCTTCATCCTTTTACAAATGGGCAGGATTTATTGGACAAGACCAAGGAGTGCTTTCATTTAATTGATCCATTTTTTGCAGATTGTCTTACAAAAATGGAAGAATTGAATCACCTTGATCTAGAATCGAAAAAAGGCAAGGCCCCAGGTGGATTTAATTATCCTTTATATGAAACTGGCTATCCTTTTATTTACATGAATGCAGCCGGCAACTTTAGGGATGTAACTACCATGATCCATGAGGGTGGTCATGCTGTTCATTCCGTATTGAGTCATCACCTAGAACTTGTTCCCTTTAAATCATTGACCTCTGAAATTGCCGAACTGGCTTCAATGAGCATGGAATTAATCAGCATGGATCATTGGCATGTCTTTTTCGAGAATGAAGAAGACCTCAAAAGAGCAAAACGCGACCAATTGATGGATGTAATTCATACATTGCCTTGGGTAGCTACCATCGACAAATTTCAGCATTGGGTCTATTCGAATGAAGGTCACAATCAGAAAGATAGAGATCAAGCTTGGTTGAGCATTAAAGAAGAATTTGGATCAAGTGTAATTGATTGGAATGGCCTCGAAAAAATGAAATTGAATCAATGGCACAAACAATTGCATCTATTCGAAGTGCCCTTCTATTACATTGAATATGGCATGGCCCAATTGGGAGCAATTGCGATGTGGAGAAATTATAGAGAGCACCCAGAGAAAACTATCGCCCAATATAAAGAAGCACTAAGTCTGGGTTACACAAAACCAATCGGTGAGATTTACCAGACTGCAGGAATTAAATTTGATTTCTCAGCCGAATATGTAAAAGAGTTGGCAGGTTTTATACAAGAAGAGATAGAACAAAATTTTTAATATATCCTATGGAATTAACTACGCTCAAAGCGATCTCACCGATAGATGGAAGATACCGCAACAAAGTTGAAAAGTTAGAAACTTATTTTTCAGAATATGCACTTATACGCTATAGAGTTCGGGTAGAGATAGAGTATTTCATTGCCTTATGTAAAATTCCTCTCTCTCAACTTTCTAAGTTAAACAACGATGACTTCATAATCCTAAGAAAGCTTTACGTTGAATTTTCTGACGAAGATGCCCATCGCGTAAAGGAACTCGAGCAAACAACCAACCATGACGTAAAAGCAGTAGAATATTTCATAAAAGAAAAATTGGCCAATAGCGACTTAAAAGAACAACTAGAATTTGTCCATTTTGGCCTTACTTCTCAAGACATCAACAACACTGCAATTCCTCTTTCAATTCGCGATGCAATTGAAGATGTCTATTTAGAAGAATTGAATGAAGTCATTTCAGAATTGAATGCATTTGCGATAGAATGGAAAGAAATTCCCATGCTGGCACGAACGCATGGTCAACCAGCTTCCCCAACACGCCTAGGTAAAGAAATCATGGTATATGCAGAGCGGTTGAAAGAACAATACAATGCACTTATTGACACACCATTCTCGGCAAAGTTTGGCGGAGCCACTGGCAATTTCAATGCCCATCATGTAGCATACCCAAATACAGATTGGGTGGCTTTTGCAAATGAATTTGTCAATGATACACTTGGTCTTTATCGATCTCAAACTACTACACAGGTTGAGCACTATGACAATCTAGCTCGCCTTTTTGATGCCATGAAAAGAGTAAACACCATACTCATTGACATGAATCGAGATTTGTGGTCATACATCTCAATGGATTATTTCAAACAAAAAATTGCAGAAGGAGAAGTTGGATCCTCTGCCATGCCACATAAAGTTAACCCAATTGATTTTGAAAATGCAGAAGGCAATTTGGGAATAGCGAATGCTTTGTTTGAGCATCTTTCAGCTAAACTACCTATCAGTCGCCTTCAAAGAGACCTCACTGACTCAACTGTAATGAGGAACATTGGTGTACCCATTGCGCACAGTTTATTGGCCATAAAATCTATGCTAAAAGGGTTTAGCAAATTGCTGATCAATGAGGAAAAAATAAGCCATGACTTAGAACAAAATTGGGCAGTAGTTGCTGAAGCGATACAAACTGTTTTACGTAGAGAAAATTACCCTAACCCTTATGAAGCGCTAAAAGACCTCACTAGAACCAATAAAAAAATCGACAAAGAAGGCATGCATGCCTTTATAAAACAACTTGATGTGAGCGAGAATATAAAGAAGGAATTGCTCGAAATAAGCCCATACAATTACACTGGAGTCAGCTTGTTTTAGGCTCACCATTTTTCTATTTATTTTTTCAGAGGTTATTAACGATGAACTTGTAGACCACAGAAAGAGCCAATCCACCTATTCTATTATGATTCTGATCTTAAAATAGATAAGCGTATTTCTATGCCTTGCATTTCCTATATTTTGACCATAGTTATTAACATTAGACTTTTCAACACTTTGCGATTTTAGTTAATAACTTTGTTGATAAGGAAGTTTTGGCGCATTGAACAAGCGCAGGCATAAGACCTATTTTTGATTGCATTAGAGAACAATCTACTGCATATGCTCAAGCAAATTTTCGGCAAGAAGAAACTTAAGGAAGATAAGCTCGCAAACATTTTTGTGAACACCACCCTTCAAGCAGTCGAAGATGGATTCCCTGATATCGTCGGTTTAATTCAAGACTCTCCAGAATTCATTGTTACTCCCAAAATAGAGGCAAACGACGATAGTAAATTCATACTAATTGTACTTGCTGCCAATCTTAAGGAAGTTCCTAAACATCTTGATGCGCATCAGGACAATCGTATGATTAACCTTGTCATTTCTAAACTTTGCGGCGTTTTTGATGTAAGTTTTGACAAATTAGAGGGCATCTTAAGAGACTATCAAAGTTATTTGAGCAGAGTAAATCATCCCTCTAACAATAATCTCTATGCAATGTCAAAAGCCATCTTCTTTAAGTATGAGCTTGGACAATATCAAGAGGATTATTTTCGTAAAATGAATGCGCCCAATCCATTATTTCTCAAGCGTATGGATGAGGCGATGAAGCTCTTTCTATTTAATTGGGCATCTGCAGTAAAGGACTACCAGATTATCTCTTAATCTCGTTATTCGTAGGTATCTCGCAATAAATTTGATGTGTTTGCCTGCGCTGTTGGCATAATCAATAAATCGTTAATGTTTA
>PAVT01000019.1 GCA_002713165.1 Verrucomicrobiota bacterium | reverse complement strand
TCCAATTGACTTTTTAAATCCTCCTTTTCAATCATGGTGGCGAACCACCACCATCTTACCATTGGCTTTTTGGGCATTTTCGGTTGAATACTGTTCGTGAAAACCTCCAAATCTTCACTGTCTTTTTCATCAACTTCAACACACGAAAAAAGCCATAACATACAGATCAAGAAATAACAAGAAAGGTTGTGGTATTGGAATCTCATTCTTTGTTAAACTAAGCTTTAAAAATATGTGTTTTCATTCTTAATGCTGAAAAAGTATAATTTCACGGCATGAAACGAAAGGTATTTTCGATTTTGTTGTTGGCAAGTTCATTGGCTGCGGCTTGGTTGATCGGATACTTAAATTTTCCGCTTGCAATCAGCTCCACTTCGTTTTGGATGGGGTGCACAGCAGCTCTTGCAATTATTTCCTTGACTGTATTACTATACACAGTCTACTTTGAAAAAACTTGGACATTTTTTAATGTTCGGAATGTTCTGCTCCTTTTGATTTTAACGGTACTGCCCTTACTTATATTTTTTGGTCACAAATCCATCAGCCTTCTGGAGGAACATCAACGCTCTGCTCAACGATTAAAATCAGAGTATTCAAGAAGATTGACATTGCTGAAAAATTCGTCAGCCCAACAACAGCAACTCCTTTTTGAAGCGACTTTTGAAGGATTAAAACAGGATCTTAACATCGGAAAAGGCACACTATCAGACAGTGCTATACAAAAAATAGTATCCTTCAGCGCTTCATTAAAGCCCTATTACCCTGTCAATATTGATGACAGCATGTTGGTGAGTCCAGAACGTGGAAAGTTATTGATGGGCATCTGTCAGTTGCCCATGGACAGCAATTCGTTTCAACAATTGATCAAAAAAGTTGATTTTTCCTATGCCGACTTAAGAATGAAGGAATTCAGCAATGTAAATTTAGATCACATTAAGTTAGAATATTCCAATTTCGAACAATCTAAACTCAAGAATTTAAGTCTAAAAAATGCCGCATTAAACAATATGAAATTGAGGAACTCGAAACTTTCAAACTCTAACCTAAGTGGCTCATTCCTTGTAAATACAGACTTAGAATGGACAGTGATAAACAAATGTATTCTTGATAAAGCTGACCTTCATGATTCTAAGGCCAACAACACCCAATTTTTAAATACAGTTTGTAACAAATCGAATTTAAAAAGAATTGACCTTTCAGGAGCACTTTTGCAAAATAGTCAATTCATCTCTAGTGATTTAATGTCATCAATGTTTGTCAATACAACAATCATTGAAACCGATTTGAGTCAATCTAGAATACGAAATACAACTTGGTTAAACACCAAGGTATCAGGAATAAAGTTAGAGCAATTGGTGGTTGATGAAAATTGGTTAGATGAAACTACAATGAAGCAGATTGACCTTATCAATGAATTAAGAGGGACTTACGCTACTCAAATGGAGTCACAAAATCATTTTCCAAATGAGAGTTTCATATTGAAAAGGAGGTCAACTAATTTGTCGCAATAGTATTGTTGATCTTTCTAGAAAAAAGTAGTATCAATTCTTCTTGCTCGTTGAATGGCTTCATTCCAATGCCATATGTTAAACGGTAGTATTGATGCATATCGTTCAGATAATCAGTAAGCAATTTAGGTGACCATTCAGAGTTTCGATTTATTTTATATTTCCTACCAAGCACAATGCCCAGTTTCTGCCCGATTTTATTGTTTACTATGTCAACATAGTTGTCAATTACTGCTTTTTCCTGACCTTCAAGCATTAAACTGTCTATTTTCTGACTTGAGGTTAATTGAGGCATGTTGTATCTTTCATGTACATCTGCAATAAAAGCTGCTTTATTTTGACCAAATATTGAAGTTATGATGGCCTGGGATGTAACGTGATTAAAAGTGTTTATGTACCCCTTATCACTGCTATCTCTGTTTGAAAAATAGGCGCGTTCTATGGTGTTTATCTTCTTTACAGAAGCTACGGCAATGTCATAAAATGCTTTGTCCACATCCCCATACAGTTGCCGTCTCCTTCTTGCGAGAATGTAAATTTTCCTGAGATCATCCCTGTATTTTATAGAATATGGTGATTTAAAAAGTATACCTATTTTATCAGATAAACTCCCATCTTTGGCCTTGACTAGTTCACCTTGATCAATGCCCTCTCGTAATACAGCAGATATTTCTTTTCCCATTGAACTGTATGTCAAGCAAACATATTTTGTAGCGGTTTTGTCAACAGTATCTTTTGGAAAGAAATCGATTTTAACCATTCCTTTAAGTTCTTCTAATGAATGTATCCTACTTGCCAAAAGAGCTCGGTGCGTTGTGAAGTTTTCATTGGAGCTTCCCCAAGAGCAAGCTTCTCGCTGATTATCAATGGCTGCATAGCCTTCGGCGGCCATGAGGTTCAGGGTGGACAAGGTAAACCACAAATGTATTGTCAAATTAAAAAATGCGAACATGGTTGCTTCTCACAGATTGTTATTGCTGCATGCCAAAGACATTGTCGTATGTAAAGGTATCTCTTATTGATTATTTATTCTTCATTTTTGCAATGGAGATGTTGAACAATAGATATATAAATTTAGTTTGGGCTCTATGGCTATGTACTGGGATCTGTCAAGCACAGTATCACTTGACCTTCGAATCTTCAAAAGATGGATCGATCCTTCTTACAAAAGATATTCAGCATGCCATAGATTCTTTGCATGAAAATGGGGGTGGCGAGTTAATTTTTCCCAAAGGGAAATACTTAACTGGCAGTATTGTGCTCAAGGAAAATGTCGCCATTAAATTGAAAAAAGGCGCAGTGCTGCTTGGGAGTACAAATCCAGATGATTACAAAAGCTTGAATCGTTGGCAGGCGCTTATATTGGCGGATGGTCAAAACAACATCAGCATTCAAGGAGAAGGAATGATCAACGGCAGAGGTCGACAATTGGCACTTTACATCGACAGCTTGTTCTATCTAGGTAAAGTGGATAGTGCTGATTATAATTTTATTGAAAAAAGACCAAAGTATACTATTCGTCCACAAATTATCGAATTTGTAAATTGCAGGAAGGTTGTCATTCAAGACATTACCATAAAAAATGCAGCTTGTTGGGTGCAAACCTATGATCGATGTAATCAATTAATCATTGACAATGTTACCGTTGACAGCGATGCATATTGGAACAATGATGGAATAGACATTATTGATTCTAAGGATGTCCTCATTCAAAATTGCAAGATCAATTCATCTGATGATGGGATTTGCCTAAAGTCCTCCATTGAGAATTCTAAAATTGGTGATCATTCCTGTGAGAACATACGCATAAAGGATTGCAATGTACGTTCAAGTGCAAGTGCCATAAAATTAGGCTCAAGATCAGTTGGAGGCTTTAGAAATATTTCTATCGAGAATGTAAAAATCAAAGATACCTATCGATCAGCAATTGCGCTTGAATCAGTTGATGGTGGGCTGATGCAAAATATTGTGGTCAAAAACATTCGCGCTAAAAATGTAGGCAATGCTTTCTTTATTCGTCTTGGGCAACGGTATCGAAAAAGTCCAACCAAAAGTAGAATTGAGGGCATACTGATTGAGAACATGAAGGTGAAAATTGCCCAAGATCGTCCCGACAAAAAGTACCAGATCATTGGCCCAGAACTGCCTTTTTTTCATAATCCGTTTCCTGCATCAATCACAGGGATAAACGGCCAATCTGCTCGCGAAATTACACTTCGAAATATTCTCATTAGCCATCCTGGCAATGCTGTAAAAGGCTATGCTAATTTTCCATTAGAACACTTAGAGAAGATTCCTGAATTGCCAAGGGCGTATCCCGAGTTTTCCATGTTCGCCGAATTGCCAGCTTGGGGTATTTATATCAGACATGTAGCTGATCTTGAATTAAAAAATGTCACTTTAAAGCTGCGCAACAAGGACTTTAGAAAAGCAATTGTGTTGGACGATGTGAGCAATGCTCGTTTTTACAATCTGAAGTTTCCGGGCTATAAACTGTCAGATCCTATCTATCAAAATGCAAGTCAAGAAATCTACATTGACAATTAAGCCAGCACTTTCCCTTTGGTTTCTGGCATCCATTTATAGACCCATATAAGCTGAAAACACATAAGTATAGCAAATAAAGCAAATACCCAAGCCACTCCTATGGCGCTAAATAGAAAGGGAATGCTGGAAGGAACGATGGCTGCTAAAGCCCAATGTACTGAAGAACCAAATGATTGGCCGATTGATCTTAAATGTGTTGGGAATATTTCTGCGAGGAATACCCAAATTACGACACCTTGACCAATGGCGTGCGCAGCAATGAATGCAAACAGTAACCCAACGATTAACTCTGAAGAGAGGTGGAATTTAAACGCCACTGCCAATAGTCCAAGTGAAAGAATGTAGCCGAAGGATCCATATTTCATAAGTGACTTTCTTCCTTTTCTATCGATTAAATACATCCCCAACAGGGTAAACAATAAATTGACTCCTCCAATTCCCACAGTGCTTAAGAATGCCGAACTATTGTTGAGTCCTGCGATCTCAAATATCCTAGGTGCATAATACAATACTGCATTGATGCCTGAGAATTGATTAAAAAAGGCCATCCAAAAAGCAAGGAGAAAGAGTTGTTTGTGAGGCATCAAAACAGTCATTAACTTGATGGAGTTGGGCTTTTCTTTTTTTTGTTCTTTGAGTGCAGTCCATTGAGGACTTTCTGGAACCTTCAGCATAAAGAGTGTAAACAAGATTGCCGGCAAAGCTTCCACACCCATCATCAGTCTCCATGAAAGACCGATCCAATGAAGAATGGCAAAATTCGATGCCACAGCTAGTAGAATACCAAACACAATGCTAAATTGATACAATCCAACCATTTTACCTCTATGCTTGGCTGGTGAAACTTCAGCCAGGTAGGCAGGAGCTGCAATGGTAGATGCTCCCACTCCTAGTCCACCTATGAATCGAAAAAATGCAAAAGTTAGTGGTTCCTGAGCTAAAGCAGATCCAATTGCAGAAACTAGATAGAGCAATCCAATCGAGATGAGTGTGTTCTTTCTTCCCCATCGATCGGCGGGAATACTTCCTACAATTGCACCAATTAAGGTACCCCACAATGCGATGGACATTATAACACTTCCATGAAAAAGGTCTGAAGAATTCCACAATTCTTGCAACCTTTGGTCTACGCCTGAAATCACCATAGTATCAAAGCCAAAAAGTAAGCCAGCCAAGGATACTTTGAATCCCATTATTTTGTAGTTCTTCATTTACCTCAAATTGGATGTCTTATTTTGTTAAGGTGGTTATCGCCAAAGCAAGTTGGTCTATCTGCTGCTTGGTATTGAAGATTGCAAAGGAGATGCGAACAGCGTCCAAATTATTCTCATAAATATATCTTGTACGTATGTTGTATTGACTGTGAAGATCGTGAACCAATGTTTTATTGTCCTTCCGTATAGACCTTAGTGTCAATATTGAGCTTCGAAATTCTTCATTGGGTTCTAGCAATTCGAAGTTATTCAATGGAATTAACGATTTAAAATACCTTATTTGTTCAGTGGCATTTGAATTGATCAGATCTATTCCTTTTTGGACATTCCAAGCCAAAGCCGTTTCGAGACCAACCATTAAAGAAACATTTCTAGTTCCGTAGGTATTTCTTTCTGCCACTTGCCTTAAAACAAACTCCTTTTTATTGAGATTGTATGATCTATCTGAATAAGCGCCCACAAACACAGGGTGCAACTCTTTCATAATGTTAGGATTCACATA
This sequence comes from Verrucomicrobiota bacterium, assembly GCA_002713165.1. Taxonomy (GTDB): domain Bacteria; phylum Bacteroidota; class Bacteroidia; order Flavobacteriales_E; family Vicingaceae; genus PAVT01. The sequence continues at coordinate 19,999 of PAVT01000019.1, read as the reverse complement.
CAGCATTCCTACCCCCTTAGGACCGAACAACCATTTATGCGCAGCACATGCATAAAAATCGGCTTTGATGTTGTTAAGGTTGACAGGAATCATTCCAACGGCCTGTGCACCATCAATGACTGAATATATCTTCTTCTCTCGACATAATTGAGCAATCTCTTCAATAGGCAAACGCATACCTGTCGTACAGAGAACATGGGACACAGCAATTACCCTTGTAGCAGGGCTTATGTGGGTCGTCAAATCTTCAATTAATCCTTCGCCACTTAATGGCACATCCCACAATTTTACCTTGATGCCTATTTCTTGCTCGAGAACAAGCCAGGCTGCAGCCCCTCCAACATGTTCATGAGTGGTCATGATTACCTCATCCCCTTTTTTTAAAGGAATGCTTTTGGCTGCAATATTGATCCCTTCGGTAGTATTTCTTGTCATGGCAATGTCCTCTGAAGGGACATTGAAAAACTCCCCCACTTTCTTGTGCGCATTTTTGGCCAATTGCTTACCATCATAGCCATTTACTTCCAAGTGATTCCAATTGCTACATACAGCTTCCACCACATTTTTAAGAGAAGGACCTAAACTCGATGTATTGAAATACGTTCGTTTTGAATCCATTAAGAAATCAGTCTGTTCCCAATCACGTACCAAAGCATTCAGTCTACTTTTTTTCGGTCGATTGTTTAAAAGACTTGCGATGGGGAAAATTGAACCCAAAGCAGAAAACAAAAAGGTTCCAATTAAATTTTTACGAATAAAGGATCGTCTTGATTGCATCGTTCTCTGTTTAATCATCCATTCATTGATGATGAAGACCAAAAATAGGAGTAATCTAATCAAGGGCAATCTTCCTTAGAAACCGATGCAAATACTATAGAGCAATGATTGGAAAGAGCCGGTGGCAGTGATGCCATCAGCTTTTTTTATTGTATCAAGTTAAAAAGTTCTTCTACTGATGTTCGATCACAGAGTTCAGTGCCGTCTGTTTTAGCAGTCGCACTTCCACAAGCAATCGCTAAACGCAAAAGGTCTTTCATAGAGTCCTTGCGTTGCAATGCAAGACAAATTCCTGCGACCATGCTGTCTCCCGCCCCAACTGCACTCATGGCTTCCACTTTTGGTGCCTCCATTTCGATCAATTCGCTTTCTGTAAGCAGGATCGCACCTTTTGCACCTAAAGAAAGTACTACTATTTCTGTCATTTCTTTCTCGATCAAATGTTGGGACAATTCAATCGCTCTTTCTTTTGAAATGTCAGATTCTTTATACAATTGACCCAATTCTTTTAGGTTGGGTTTAATAAGGTAAACACCCTTGTCCAAGGCCCTGCTATATGCCTCCCCATGTGTATCTAAGACGACCCTGACGCCAATTTCTTTGGCATATTCTGAAAGCATCGCATAAGCGTTTTCAGGGACTCCTTGTGGCAAACTTCCACTCAATACCAATAGATCATTTTTCTTGAGTTGGGTTTTTACCAAAGAAAAGGCATTTTCAAAATCTTCCTTTTCATGATGGGGACCTGGAAACCCAAAACGGTACTGCTTTTTGCTCGACTCTTCTAAAAAAACAATGTTCTCTCGTGTCCATTCATGCGTCGTGTAGGCAACATAGGGTACTCCCTCTTTGGCCAACATGGATTTAAGCAACTCCCCAGTATATCCAGAGGCTTGACCTATGGCAATAGTTTTCCCTCCCAATCGATGAATCACTCTGCTGACATTGATCCCACCACCTCCAGGTGCAAACAGTGGATTCTTACAATACATTTTATCGGTGGCCATCAACTGATCGATGTGCGCGCTTTTGTCCAAAGCGGGATTAAGTGTCAAGGTTACAATAGACATCCGTTTAATTTAGTCAACAATAAATGTAATTATTTGAAGAATATGCAAAGAACTATAAACAGTATTGCCCCACTAAATTACTTCAGTTTTTCTAGAGTTATAATTCCATTTATCCCTTGGTAGTAGGCTGTCATTCGATTCATTCAATAAAAAAGGTATGTCATTCTTGACATACCTTTGCTGTCGGGGTGGTAGGATGACCTCCCTACTGTCGGTGATCCTAAAAATAGGTTTGAGGACATCAAAAAGCTCATTCACTTCGTTCATGTTATTTTCTTGTTTTATTGCTTTTTCAAACAAGTTTGAAACGCGCCAAAACAAAAAAAGCCCAACACTTTTGTGTTGAGCTTTTTGATGTCGGGGTGGCAGGATTCGAACCTGCGGCCTCCACGTCCCAAACGTGGCGCGATAACCGGGCTACGCTACACCCCGAGCATATATAATATAATTGACTAATTACTTCAAAAGAACAATCTCTGTGCGGAGAGAGGGGGATTCGAACCCCCGATACCCTTACGAGTATAACACCTTAGCAGGGTGCCGCTTTCAGCCACTCAGCCACCTCTCCAAAGAGGTGGACAAAAGTAACAAGTATATTTTATTCTCGCACCTTTTTTTAATAGTATTTAATGATTCATTGAAAGATATGAGATGCATTTCTATCTTTGTTTACAATGCGATCTAAACGACCTTTTATCCGATTGTCTTTGAGACATCTTCTATGGGCACTTATCTTCATCAATTTATATGGCTGCCTTCCAGATCCAGCCGAGGACAAAAGCGTAGGACTGAACAAAATTATTGTGAGAGAAGCAGCAGATGCAAACAGTCTTCACCCTCTTGTCTTAAGGGATGCAGTAGGATTTAAAGTTGCTCTATTCATGTACCAATCACTTGTCAACATTGACTATGAAAGTGAATCCCTCGTAGGAATTTTAGCCAAAGGTGATCCTACCATTGACAGTCTCCCCAATCAAGCCTATAAACTCCGCTATCAGTTGCGGCCCGAAGCTCAATTTGACAACGGACGTCAAATAAAAGCGACAGATATCCTTTTCTCCTTAAAATATTACACCGCACCTTTTGCCTTTAACCGCGGCAATCGAGGATATTACCAGTTCATCGACAGCGTTAAAATAGATCAAAATGATCCTCTTGCAATTTCATTTTACACGCATCAACTCAATTCACGCACTAAATTCATCTGTGGAGATTTTTTCATTCTTCCTTATGAACAGTTTGATCCACAAAGAATACTGTCGAAGTATACCTTTGATGAATTGAAACAGCTGGAAAAAACAGACACTCTACCTAAACTCGCATTGCTGGAACAACAGACTGACTCCGCCATCAAAAGCACAACCATTCAAAGTCTCAACGGCAGTGGCCCCTATGCACTGTTGAAGTGGGAAAAAGGAAAGCGTATTTTACTTGAAAAAAAATCGAATTGGTGGGCAGCTCCATTGGATGAACAAAGTGTTTATTTTCAAAACAAAGCCGATCAATTGCAACTGGAAATCATCGCTGATGAAACCACTGCAATTTCAGCCTTAAAAAGTGGAAATATAGATGTTTTGCAAGGAATTGGCCCTAAGAATTTTGAGAAATTGCAGTCAGACAGTGCCCGTTTTCAGACCTATGAAATGGAAAAAAGAGGGTACCAATGCATTGGATTTAACATGAACCATGCTTTGCTTCAGGATAAACACCTTAGAAAAGCCATCGCCCACCTCTGCCCACTACAAATTATTGTAGATCAAGTTTTTTATGGAAAAGCAAGCGTTTCCTCAGTCCCTTATCCCATCGCTTCACAATCAACAAAAGACCGCTATCCTTTCAACCCTGAAAAAGCGAAAATTCTGCTTGCAGCCTCTGCTTGGAAAGATGTAGATAATGATGGAATACTTGAAAAAAAGATCAACGGTGAAATGGTAGAGTTGGAATTGGAATACCTTTACAATACCTCCAATGCCTCAAGAGCGGCAATTGGGATGATTCTCAAGCAAGAGGCAAAAAAAGTGGGGATCAACATTCAAGTCCAGAGTGTAGAATGGTCGGTGTATTTAGAAAGATTGAGAAACGCAAACACAGCCCTCTTCTACTATGGGGCTCAAACAGCACCACTCCCTCCTGACTTCAGTGCATTGTTTCATTCCAAATCGGCTTTTGGTGGTAGAAATTTTGCTCACTACCAAAGCAGTCAGGCGGACGCATTGATCAACACCATCAATCAAAATATAAGCTTGGTAGAACGGAACAATAGCATAGAGGCATTTTATGAAATTATACAAGATGATTTGCCGTACTATTTCATGATGACTCCCTACGAATTGATTGCAACTTCTACTGATGTCAAAGGTTTAACAACATACATAGATAGACCTTATTATTGGGCATCTGAACTATACAAATAACTTATGTTGCTCTATTTCATTAAGCGACTTTTCCTGTTCATCCCTACCCTATTACTCATTTCATTATTGGTATTCGCTTTGCTGCAAATCAGCGGTGGAGATCCTGCATTAAATGCTTTGGAAAGCAACCATCATCAAAGCAACCTCATGGGTGATGAGGTAAGCAAAATTAAAGACTATAGAAAATTGAAAAAATTAGACTTGCCAGCATTCTATTTTTCTGTGCATAGATGGTCGTCCTCCGATACTTTGTATCGGCTCCCCTATGTGCAAGATAAATTAAGGGCAGAGGCACTCTCCTATGCTTCAGGAGATTGGAAGTTGGTCGATCAAATGGACAAAGAAATCAAGCGCTTGCTTCAAGAAGAAACAGCTTCGAGTACCAAGAAACAACTCAATAAAATTCTCAAAGCTAAATCAATTGCACAGATAGAAGATTCTTTTGCTAAAATAAGTGCAAGAGATAAATTTGACCGATTGAGTGGGCTGATAAGTGACTTAAGCAGCAATCAATGGAAAATCAAAAATTACATTCCTATCATTCGAATACATGGATTAAACAATCAATATCATCTATGGCTAACCGGAATACTGCAAGGAAACTTTGGAAGCTCTTTCATAGATGAAATTCCTGTTACCACGAAAATAAAGGAGGCGTTGCCTATAACACTGGGCATTAGCTTATGTGCACTGCTTATAGCACTTTGTGTTGCAGTTCCATTGGGAGTATATTCTGCCTATTACCAAAATGGGTGGTTGGATAAAATCTGTTCGCAACTATTCTTTGTCTTTTACGCCTTGCCCACATTTTGGGTGGCTACACTCTTGGTTGTCTTTTTAGGGACAGGCGATTTTTTAAAATGGTTCCCCATTTACGGTATAGGCAACCCTGATGAAGGAGCAAGTTTTATTGAAAAACTGAGTATCTACAGTGCTCACCTTACATTGCCGATATTTTGTTATGTATATGGTGGTTTGGCCTATTTATTCAGGCATATTAGACGGTCTACCCTCGAAGAATTGAAACAAGACTATTTTATCAGTGCGAAGGCAAAGGGTCTTAACATTCATGCCATTTTATGGCGTCATTTGTTTAAGAAGAGTAGTTTTCCATTGATTACGATTCTTGGAAATGCACTCCCCGCTCTCATCTCAGGTTCTTTTGTGATAGAATACATATTCTCAATTGAAGGTGTGGGAATGTTGATGGTGGAAGCTTTTTTTAGCAGAGATTACCCTGTCATCCTTTCCTTGCTTCTTTTAGGTGCTTTACTCACTCTTTTGGGTATGTGGTTGGCTGATATACTTTACAAGCTTGCAGACCCAAGGGTAGAGATTGTCGGTGCAAAAAATCCTCTGAAATGATGCGCATAAAGCATATATATCGACAAAAGAGATTTGGAGTTCTTGTGCTTTTTCTTTGGTGTACAGTGGCCATTCTTGCACCTTTTCTTGCTTATTCACCAGATGAACAGAGCAGTTTCCTTTCTCCACTGATACCTTATGGCGAGCAAACCATTGATTACCTCAATGCTCAAAGTGTTGGCCCCTTTGAAACTCAGAATGTAGGTTCATTTTACCGACGCCATTGGTTAGGCACAGACGAATTGGGAAGAGATGTATTGGCACAACTTATTCATGGAAGCAATACTGCACTTCTCGTAGGTTTTTGTGCAATATTAATTGCATCACTCATTGGTATTTTCTTGGGCTTGGTGTCTGCTTTTTTTGGTGATCGTCAATGGAAAATTTCCGGAGGTAATATGCTTTCAGCCTTGTTGTCGGGAAGTACCTTCCTCCTTTTGTTTTTGTGTATTGTACCATGGAGGGTTGAGGGTGTAGTTACCACTGAAAAACTAATGCTTTCTGTTGTATTTTTCTTTCTTTCCTTCTTGCTTTTCTACCTCATTAGATATTTCTTGAAAAACCTAAACGGTAGATTTATTCATCAAAAAATCAACATACCCCTAGATTCTATAATAAGCAGGATCATTGAAAGCATGGAATCCTTACCTCTACTGCTTTTACTGATTGCATTTTCTTCGCTGATGGACCCTTCCATTTTAAGCTTAATCTTAATGATTGGTCTTGTTGCATGGTCAGGTATTGCAAAATTTACACGAGCAGAAGTGTTAAGACTAAAATCGAACAATTACATAGACAATGCGCGTGCCTTGGGTTATGGCAATTTTAGAACAATGTTCAAACACATATTGCCCAATGCATTGCCTACACTCTCTGTAAGTATTGCTTTTGCAATTTCTTCAGCAATTATACTCGAATCAACCTTGTCATTTTTAGGCATGGGTTTGCAAGCCACGGATGCAAGCTGGGGTGCTTTGATGGCTTCTGCAAGAAATGACTATTCGTCGTGGTGGTTGGCTGTTTTTCCGGGAACAGCGATCTTTTTGGTGGTATACAGCTGTAATTCAATCGCTGATTATCTCAGCAAAGATGATCACTCAGGATACTCCAATCGCACATGATAAATGCTCATTAATCGCTTCTTGAACATTTTCTTTATTTGGGTAATGTCGCTGAAGGTAATGTTAGAACGTTCAAATTGTCCTTCCTTAATTTGATTGTCTATGATCCCGTTGATTAGGTATTCAATTGATTCACCATCATAATTTTTCATACTCCTAGAAGCAGCTTCTACAGAATCGGCCATCATCAATACAGCGGTTTCCTTTGAATAAGGGATTGGACCTGGATACTGAAAGGTGGAGGCTTCTTCCTTACTCATTTCAGGCCTTTGCTCCTTATAAATACGGTAGAAATATTCTGTACGTGTAGTGCCATGATGAGTGCGAATAAAGTCAATGATAATGTCAGGAAGATTGTTTCTTCGAGCCAACTCAATTCCACTGATCACATGGTCAATAATTATTGCAGCACTCTCCTGAGGCTCAAGTTCACCGTGCGGATTATAATCTGAATTCTGGTTCTCAATAAAATAATTTGGATTGCTCATCTTACCTATGTCGTGGTATAAGGCACCCGTTCGCACCAAGAGGGGATTACCTCCTATGCTACGTATAGCTTCTTCTGCCAAATTCGATACTTGGAGTGAATGTTGAAAAGTACCTGGAGCTTTCAAATTAAGCTTGCGCAATAGTTTGTTGTTGGTGTCCGACAACTCCATCAAAGTTACATCTGACACAAATCCAAAAATCTTCTCAAAAATGTAAATCAAAGGATAAGTGAACAATGTAAGTAAGGCACTTCCGAGAAACCACCCTAGGAAACGCCAATTCGTTTCTGTAAACGAGCCATCTTGAATTAAGCCGATACTTAAATAAACAGCCGAATAGACAAGAAAAATGATCAATGCAGATACAAACAATTGAGATCGCCTTCTTAAATGAGGCACTGCAAATAAGGTCAGTATTCCTGCAATCATTTCTATGATGATAAATTCATACGGATTGGGTGCAATAAAACCAATTATCAAAATGGTGACTAAATAGGTAAATAAGGCAACACGGATATCAAAAAAGGTACGTATGATCAAAGGAAGCATGCAAAAGGGAACGAGGTATAGGTTTATATTCTCAATGTTTATTGAAGATTTAGCACCCAATACAAATAGGACGATATAAGTAAGTAAAAACACAATGCGCATATCGCTTCGAATGATCTCTTTCCGATAGGTGTACAAGAACAAGGCTAGTGACAGCACCATCAAGGCCACCAATATAATTTGACCAAGAAGGATCAACCACTGCTGTGAAGCATTGCCCATTTGTGCTTCGTATTCAATCTTCAATGAATTGACAATGCGATATTCCTCCTCATGCAACACCTCGCCAGTAGATACTATACGTTGCCCTCTTTGAATCAATCCTTCAGTAGGAGAAATTTTGTTCAATTCCTGTTCAAGCGTAAAATCGTTGGTTTCCTGATCATATTTAATGTCCCTTTTGATTCTATCTTGTAACAGACTCAAAATCAAATCAGCTTCATTTTCTTCAAGATCATTGCATTGATTCTTCAGTGCATCGAATGCGGTCTGAATGGTGTAAAATTCTCCCAAACTACGTTCAATAGCTGTATTGTTTTCGAGTATAAACAATTTAAACTCATCGCCTTTTCCATCGATGCTTTCGTGCAATTCTAAGATGCCTTTTTCATAAATCTCGGCCAATATTTCTTGAGCTCGTTTCAACAAATAGACTGCACGGCCTTCATCGATGTTTTCAATTTTATTCTCTCCTATAATTCTATTAACCTCTTGCTCTCCATTCTCGGCCAATTGATCAATAGCAGATTTCGCAATGTTTTCATTGTGAAAAAAATAAGGTAGTTGAATGCTTTTGACATAAGCCTTCTCTTCTATTATGTCCTGATCGGATTTGTAAATGGGAAAATCAAAAGGGGCGAACAAATCGACATGTGCCCAGGGTTTTCCTTTTTGAAACTCGTATTTGAATTTACCTTCCCTCGGAAAAATATAAACGATTATACTCACAGCAGCAATAAAAAGAAACACCTTAAAGATGGATGGGTGCTGATCACGTACAAATGCAATAATTTTGCTCAAAGCCTTATAAATTGTACCCGCTAAAATAACATTAAATCCATTCATAAAAGGTAGGAACATCTGCATAAACAGCACTTACCACAATGCCCTTTTTAAGTAATTTTGTGGCCATAAAAAGTCCAAATAGAAGATCATGAAAGAAGTATACATAGTATCAGCAGTGCGCACCCCAATGGGTAGTTTTAATGGAAGTTTGTCTAGCATATCAGCCACAAAATTGGGCGCAGTCGCCATCAAAGGTGCTGTAGATAGAATTGGTATTGACAAGAATGAAGTTCAAGAGGTGTTTATGGGCAATGTTATTCAAGCAAACCTTGGTCAAGCACCGGCACGTCAAGCAGCACTCTTTGCTGGATTGAATGAAAATGTACCCTGCACAACCATCAATAAAGTATGCGCCTCAGGAATGAAATCTATCATGTTGGGAGCACAATCCATTATGTTAGGTGACAATGATGTAGTTGTAGCTGGAGGGATGGAGAACATGTCGCAAGCTCCCTACTACTTAGACAAGGCTAGAAGCGGATATAAATACGGAAATGGAGTTTTGATCGACGGACTGACAAAGGATGGTTTAATCGATGTCTACCACAATTATCCTATGGGAAATGCTGCAGAACTTTGTGCTAAAGAATGTAACATTAGTCGAGAAGATCAGGATGAATTTGCCATTGCTTCTTATAAAAAATCAGCCAAAGCATGGCAGGAAGGAAAATTCAATGAGGAGATTGTTCCTGTTGAAATTCCGCAAAGAAAAGGAGACCCCATTTTGTTCCAAGAAGACGAAGAATACAAAAATGTATTTTTTGATAAAATACCAAATTTGAGACCCGTCTTTGATAAAGAAGGCTCAGTAACTGCTGCCAATGCCTCAACGATCAATGACGGAGCATCGGCACTAGTGTTGATGAGCAAAGAAAAGATGGACGCATTGGGCTTAAAGCCACTAGCGAAGATTGTTTCATATGCTGATGCTGCTCAAGCTTCAGAATGGTTTACTACAGCACCTGCTAAAGCTTTACCAAAAGCATTAGAAAAGGTAGACCTTAAACTAGAAGATTTGGATGCCGTGGAATTGAACGAAGCATTTTCCGTAGTTGGAATTGCCAATACACAACAAATGAATCTAGATCCATCTAAAGTGAACATTAATGGTGGAGCGGTTTCATTGGGTCATCCGCTTGGAAATTCAGGTTCAAGAATCATTGTAACCTTGATCAATGTTTTAAAACAGAACAACGGTAAATATGGTGGGGCAGGCATCTGCAATGGAGGTGGAGGTGCTTCTGCACTAGTCATTGAAAATGTATAAACTCAAAGAAGTTAAAGCTTCTTTCAAATGAAATACGGAATTTGCCATTTAAGTGTCATCCCATGCAGGTTAGAGCCCTCTGACAGGAGCGAACAGGTAAATCAATTGCTATTTGGTGAAACGGTTAAAGTTTATGAGAAAAAAAAGACCTGGTATCGTGTAAAAAGTAGCTATGACGATTATGAATGTTGGATTGACCAGTACCAATTTCAATTCATTGCCGAAAAAGAGTACAATAGTTTGATAGAAAAGGTACCTGTCGTGGTTACCGAATTGATAGGGCTTCTTCGCAAAAAGAGCGACAACAGCATGATGACCGTTTTATGCGGCAGTAATCTCCCCCATCTTCATGATAACATCCTAAAACTTGCTGATCAAGAATGGATCTATGAGGGAGAAGCACAGAGCATCTCCTCTCCTTTTCAAAAATCTCGATTGGTAGAAAATGCTTTTTTACTGCTCAATTCTCCTTATCAATGGGGCGGGAAATCTGCTTTTGGCATTGATTGCTCTGGTTTTATTCAATTGATTTATAAATTGAATGGCATTCGCTTACCTAGAGATGCTTCTCAGCAAGCCAAACTTGGCCAAACATTATCGTTCATTGAAGAAGCGGAAGAAGGTGATTTGGCATTTTTTGACAACGATGAAGGAAAAATTACCCATGTAGGTATGATTCTAAAAAACAACCGTATCGTGCATGCATCAGGAAAAGTGAGAATAGATCGCATTGATCATCAAGGAATATACAATAACGAATTGAGTGACTACAGTCACCGTTTAAGATTAATCACAAAAATTTATTAAATCAGTTATGAAAAGAATTGCAAAAAATAGCTTAGGATTATTATTGATTGGACTCATATCAGCCTGTGGTGGTCCTTACAAACATTTAGATGATGGTCTTTATGCCAATATCAAAACGAACAAAGGTGACATTATGGTGAACTTGGCTTTCGAACAAACACCCCTTACTGTGGCCAATTTTGTAGGATTGGCAGAAGGGAATATAGAAAACAATGTGAAACCAGTTGGGCATCCCTACTACAACGGAATTACTTTTCACAGAGTCATTGCTGACTTTATGATTCAAGGTGGAGATCCAACTGGTTCGGGTGCAGGTGGACCAGGTTATCAGTTCAAAGATGAGTTTCACCCTGATTTAAAGCACAATCGCGCAGGAACACTTTCCATGGCAAATGCAGGCCCTGGCACCAATGGCAGTCAGTTTTTTATAACGCACAAAGCTACATCTTGGCTCAATGGAAAACACTCAGTATTTGGTTATGTTGTAGAAGGGCAAAACATTGTCGATGCCATTCAACAAGGTGATCAAATCAACACAATTGAGGTGATCCGTAAAGGTAAAAACGCAGAAAATTTTGATGCAGCAGAAACCTTTAAAAAGCTTCGCTAACATTTACTGCAATATTTCTATGCGCTGAATGGCTGCATTGCACGCTTCTCTTGCGGAAAGCATAGAGGTATTGATGGTGATTAAATTGCTCCTGTAAACATCTTTCTCAGCGGCAATTTCCTCAGAGAATGCAAGCAAAGCGTTGTTCATTAGCAATAGGCTTGATATTTTTGATCTAACTTTGTCTAAGAGCACCACTATGTATAGCAGTTCATGTCTTAGTTTTAGGAGCACGGTCAATTGTCCTTTCTGAGCTCCAAAATTATCTACGGCTCCATTTACAGCTGTCGCAAATGACTCCATTAATTCTGAGAAGCCACTGTGTCTTTGTTCAATCTTATGGCTGAATTCATGCATCTTTTCACTCAAAAGTGAAATTGTATTTTCTATGAGTTCATTGTCCTTTTCAGAAAGTGAGATTTCTTCAATGTTGGAAAGCTTGGACATTAATATTTTGGATTGCTTTCTTAATGAATTGATCAGGCCTATTTCGGATCTGTAGATCTTCATCAGAGCCAGTTGGTCCTGTTGGGCTTGATCAACGTATTGTTTGAATGTTGAATGGCTTGTGTTCACGGAGTACAATTCTGCTTTCTAAGATAGATAAAAGAAAAAAGAATAGAAATAGATGGGGCGGTTAATAATTTCCGATCGACAACATTACAAGTGTACAAGCTGCCTCAACCTCAATGCCCATGCCTTCTAATTTTTCCATAAATGGAACATTTTCTGTTCCCGGATTGAAAATCACTCGCTTTGGCTGCATGTTTAGTATTTCTTCTTCATATTCAGCTTGCCTTTGAGGGTTTAGGTATAAAGTAACCGTATTAAAGTCCTTTTCTTTAGGAAAATGTATTTTTATTACAGTTTCTTCAATTCTCCCCTCTTTGTTGCCCAAAGCAACAACACTATGACCATAGTTAGAAAGCATTTTGACTGCTCTATTCGCATACCGCTGTGGATTATCTGAGGCACCAATCACAAGTGTCTTTTTTGAAGCCATGTATCAAATTTAGGATAACTAATTTTACCGCTTAATCTCAATTTGTCACCATGAAGACTTTTTTATTATTGGGCTCAGGAGAGCTCGGTAAAGAATTTACAATCAGTGCGAAACGCTACGGACACAAAGTCATCGCAACTGATCGCTATGCACACGCACCTGCTATGCAAGTAGCTGATCATTCTGAGGTGATCAATATGTTGGACGGTGATGCACTTCAAGCCATTGTTGACAAGTATGAGATAGATTTTATTGTACCTGAAATTGAAGCCATACGCACCGAAAAATTGTTTGAATTTGAAAAAAGTGGCATTGAAGTAGTCCCTTCTGCAAAAGCGGTGAATTATACCATGGATAGGAAAGCTATTAGGGATTTGGCTGCAAATGAACTGGGCTTAAAAACCGCAAATTATAGATATGCAAAAGATGAAACTTCCCTCATAAATGCAGTTAAGGAGATTGGAATACCTTGTGTAATAAAACCTTTAATGTCTTCATCGGGCAAAGGCCAATCTACTGTAAAAGACATCTCTGAAGTTAAGGAGGCTTGGAGGTACGCTCAAGAAGGATCACGAGGAGACAAGGTAGAAGTAATTGTGGAAGCTTTTGTCAATTTTAACAGTGAAATTACCTTGCTTACTGTAACTCAAAAGTACGGTCCTACCCTATTTTGTCCACCAATAGGTCATATTCAAAAAGGAGGAGATTATCAAGAGAGTTGGCAACCAGCGTGCATCTCAAATGAAGACATCCTAAGAGCTCAAGAAATGGCCAATAAAGTGACCTATGAATTAGGAGGTGCAGGCATTTGGGGAGTAGAATTCTTTATCGCCGACGATGGTGTTTACTTTTCAGAATTATCTCCACGTCCCCATGATACTGGAATGGTGACCTTGGCAGGCACACAAACACTGAATGAATTCGAATTGCACTTAAGAGCAATTTTAGGTTTGCCAATACCTGAAATTAATTTGGTGCGTCCAGCAGCAAATGCGGTAATATTGGCCAAGGAACACAGTAATTCCTCTCCAAATTTTATAGGGTTGGAGCAGGTCAGTCGTGAACAGAAATCAGACTTCAGACTATTTGGTAAACCAGATTGTAGGCCCAATAGAAGGATGGGCATTGTATTTACTTATGACGACTTGAACACCTCTATCACTAATTTGAGACAAAAGGCGCGGTCGCTCGCAAATAAGATACGTTTGGAATACGATTAGTTAGCTTGATCAATATCAAAAGAACGAAGAAATTTTGTGTCGCCTTCCTTATCAGTTTGAGGAACACCAGAAGGTTCTCCATTTTCTAAAGCATCTCTCCACCCGCCATACATCACATTAGGCAAAATGATGTACTTATTCCCAAATTGGTTTCCCATGCTATTGGCAATGTCCTTGCGCTCTTTCAGTCCTAACTGACGCTCATATACCTCTTCAAAATCAGCTAAGTTATCTCCGATGGATAAAATGATTTCAAACTGTTTTGACAAGCCATCTCGAATACTAGATTTGGTGAACCCTTCTTGTTTTAAGAAAAAATTATCTTGATTAACCGGTAAACCTAGATCAATCATATTTTGAATTGTGGTCTGTAGATCCTCATCACTACGGTTACTTATGTAATAAATTGGAATTCCAGTAACACTAGCATATTCAATAAATTTGACCGCGCCTGGAATAGCCTCAGCTTGTGATAAACTAGTCCACTTTCTCCAACTTGCTTCACTGTACTCTTTATTATTCAGTGTTAAGTATCCGTTGTATGGAGAGTTGTCTAGTACTGTTTCATCAATGTCCATCACTATGATGGGAGGCTTGTCTGAAGAACCAAAATCGTTGTAATAGTTCAATTGCTTTTTTGCAGCATTAAATGCTTGATGACAAAGAGCTACATACTCAGCGGAAGTTTGTTGCCAAATAACCGCTTGTTGGCTGTTCATTTCAACATTCACTGTATTTTTTGAAGCAGCAGTGTTGTTTGAAATGATTTCAGAGGTTGATTTGCAAGCACTAAGTGATATTAAACAAATCAATAAAAAAGTGATGTTATTTTTCGTCATGGTGTTATTGTTATGCTATTTATTGAAACCGAAGATACAGAAAAAACCCCCAAAACTTCGTCTTGTGCAGAACCACTTATATCCAGAATATTCGATCTAATATTAGCTGCAGGTTCAGAAAATAGTCCATCATTGTTCGCTTGTGTAACCATTTGTTGAAGGAAACTATATGCATCTTGGTTGAGGCTCCACAATTCTACCGAAGATATTTCTCCAGGAAGAAATGGATTGTCTTCATCTGTAATTGCGGCTCGAATCGGAAAAATAAATTGAAGGCCATCTGCTCCTTCACCACCAAATGCAGCGTCTTCAGACAAATTGATAAATTCCGGATTCTCAGGATAAAGTGGTTCGCCGTTTCTAAATGCTTTTATTCTATAGTAATCCTTTCTTCCCCGAAAGTCAGTTGCATAAAACTGAGAATAATATCCCTCTTCTGAACCCAATTCTGCTTCTTCGAAAGCAAAGGTCATGCTGTCGATGTCTGGTACAGGGTTGAGCTTTGAAAAACTTTGATACACTTCTCCATTATAACTAATTAGAAGTCTATAATTAAAGCCAACACTGTCAATTGCGCCCATTGTGGTTGGATCGTAGGTGTAATTGCCTTGATTGTCGTTCACAAAATTATAAATGACTCCATTTGGTCCTTCTATATTCACATTAACATTGTTGGCAATTGGCGCAGCTGCGTTGAGGAAAAAATTTGCCGACTTTGTAAGTCGTATTGTTTGTGGATTCATATCATTTGAAATGAAAGCGTCAACAACCAGTTGACTACGTCCCTCATCCAATTCGATGTCAATCGGATCCTCACATGCTACCATAACTATACAAAGTGCCATGAGCATTAAATTATGTAGCGTTTTTTTCATGTGTTAAAATTTAAAATTGTACGATACTGCAGGTACAAAACTTCCAATTACAGAAAAACGGATGGCTTCTGTTTCAGTCAAATTTTGATCATTCTGTTCGAAGAAAACCGCAAAAGCATTCCTTCTGCTATATACGTTGTAAACAGAAAACACCCATTCTGATTTCCATTTTCTATCTTGATTTTTTGTGGGTGTTAGCGTAGCTGAGAGATCTAACCTATGATAATCTGCGATTCTATAGTTGTTGCGTGATTGATTTACATTGTGGGGCAAAACAACACCTTGGATTTCGTATCGGTTGGTAGGGAAAGTTGCCGGTGTTCCGCTCGAATAAATAAAATTGGCAGAAAAACTCCATTTTGAATTGAACTCATATGAGCTTACAACACTAAGGTTGTGCAATCGATCAAATCTACTTGGATACCAATCTCCTCGGTTAATGCCATCCACCTTTCTTTCCGATCTAGAAATTGTATAACTGACCCAGCCAGTTAGGCGGCCACTGTTTCTTTTCACATACAATTCCAATCCATATGCACGGCCATCTCCACTTAATAAGTCTCCCTCCAATTCTTCATTAAAAAAAATATCTGCATTGTCTATATAATCAATTTGATTTTGAAAATCTTTGGCAAAGACCTCAGCAGATGCTTCATAGGTGTTTTTCTTAAAGTTTCTGAAATAGCCAAAAGCGATTTGATCTGCAATTTGGGGTTCAATGTTATTTGTTGTGGGTAACCATAAGTCGATTGGTGTGGAAGCTACAGTGTTGGATATCAAATGTAAGTATTGCGTCATTCGATTATAGCTTGCCTTCAACGAACTTGTTTCATCCAAATCATATTTAATGGACAACCGAGGTTCAAAATTATTGTAAGAAGCTATGCTTTCCCAATCGTCGAATCGTTCAGTATTCAACAATGGCTTTCTTAAGCCTGGAATTGTATCCCCATAAGTTTGTTTGACTCCTTCACCTAAATAAGAAAATTGTGACCATCTGACACCATACAGCAATCGGGTCCTTGCACCCAATTTCTGTTCGTTTTGAATGTACAATCCATTCTCAATAGCAAACTTCTCAGGCAGGCTAATATCATTGGCCTCTCCCCCACTGACAAAGGAAGCCTCTGCAGGTTTGAAGTCGTAATAAATGCTTTGACCTCCAAATTTGATGGTATTCTTGTTGTTGAGGTAATAAGAAAAATCAGGTTTCAAACTATAAGAAACAATACTAGATTTCCAACTAAACTCATCTCTTGCACTTTCTGCTTCGACACCAAATGCATAATCGTAATCACTAAAAAAGGTGGTCAAATTCATAAACAGCCTATCATTAAATATGTGATTCCATCTTGCCGTTGCGGTTGCATTTCCCCAATCAAATATAAATCCTGCGCCAAATACATCTCTACCAAAATAACCTGACAAGAAAAGTTTGTTTTTTTCATTGATCTGATAATTCACCTTGGCTGTTAGATCATAAAAATAAAACCGGCTGTCTTGTAAATTGTTATTTAAAAAAGGTTTAGCAAGTATATCGGCATATGATCTACGACCTGCAACGATAAAGGATGCCTTGTCTTTAACCAATGGTCCTTCAAGTGACAATCGACTAAATATCAATCCTACTCCACCTTCTCCTGTAAATTCTTTTTTATTGCCCTCTTTCATGCGCACATCCAATATAGATGACAAGCGTCCTCCATATATCGGGGCTATTCCTCCTTTGATGAGTTTTACATTTTTTACCGCATCGGGATTAAAAACAGAGAAGAAACCAAATAAATGTGAGGAGTTGTACACTGGCGCCTCATCCAACAAGACGAGATTTTGATCAATCCCTCCTCCTCTTACATTAAAACCAGTACTTCCTTCTCCTACTGTGGTTACTCCGGGAAGCAGCAGAACACTGCGCACAACATCTGCTTCTCCCAACAATGCAGGAATTTTTTTGATGGTTTTTGAGTCAATTTTATTGACACTCATTTCAATACTGTTGACGTTTTGTTCAGCTCCATCACTGCTAATTTCAACCACATCCAACTCATTTACAGTCTCTTTCAACTCTAAGTCTATTTGCTGATTTTGAGTTAAATCAATTGTCTTGGTGACCTCATCAAATCCAATAAAGGAATAGGTTACTTCATAGGTTCCTTCCTCCAATGTGAGAGAATAAAAGCCATATACATTGGAACTAACCCCAACACTTAGCGAACGAACAATAATGTTTGCACCGATCAATTCCTCTCCAGAAGAAGCGGATTTGACATAGCCGCTGATGGTGTATTTTTTCTGAGCATTGGATGCAATAGACAAAAGCATCAACAATAAAAATAGTATATGTAACTTTTTCATTCTTAAAAAATTCGCCGCAAATGTAAGGGCTAATTTGATTTCAAATTATGAAGATGTATGAAACGTTTTTTTAATGGATAAGCGGCATTAAAACGTTCTTTAAGAGTTAATGTTTTAAAAGTCGATCAATTTGTCGTTTGACATCTTTTGATTTTAAACTTTCACGTTTATCATAGAGTTTTTTCCCTTTTGCAAGGGCAATGTCCAGTTTTGCAAAGCCATTTTTGTTAATGTACAATCTTGTGGGCACAATGGTCAATCCTACATCTTTCTTTTTCTTGAGTAGTTTCGCCAGTTCTCTTTTGTGCAACAGCAGTTTTCGCTTTCTCTTCGCTTCATGATTTGCAAAACTTGCTTTCTCATATGGACTGATATCCATATTAAAAACAAAAAGTTCTTGCTTCTTAAAAGCACAGTAACTCTCCGCAAGACTCACCTTTCCTAGTCGAATCGACTTGATTTCTGTACCGCTTAATTGAAGTCCTGCCTCAAATTTCTCAAGCAGTTCGTACTCAAAACTGGCTTTCCTATTCTTGATGTTTATTTCTGACCTCAATTTCTCTAACATAATGCAAAATTAAGGATTCGAACTACCCTCTAAAGCAAAAAAAAGGGAAACATATCTGTTTCCCTAAATTCGTCGACTTTATTTAAAGATGAGTAAATAGATTTTCCTCAGCTTTTCGAACTTTCTTTTGATCGGCAGTTTGGTCCTCTTTGGAACGATAACCTATTGTTGCAATCACCGCCGTGGTCAACCCTTTTGCCTTAAGGTCCAATATCTCATCGACCACCGGTGCTTCAAAGCCCTCCATTGGGCAGGCATCAATTTTTAAATTGGCGCAGCTCATCAATAAATTACCTAATGCTATGTAGGCTTGTCTGGCGGTCCAGTTGCTTTGCCATGCTTCATCTTGTTTGCATATTTTGCCAACCATAAAATCAGCATAGCCCTTCAAATCTTCAACCTTCAATCCCTGAGTTTGAGTTTTCAATTTCACATATTCGTTAATATCGTGCTCACTCACTTTGCTTTTGTTGCAAAAAACAAATACTGCTGAAGCTTCTTCTAATTGTGGTTGATTCCAACACGCAGGACGTAATTTCTCTTTCAATTCTTGGGATTCAATCACCATTACTTCATAGGGCTGCAAACCATAGGAAGAGGCACTTAATCTTATCACTTCTTTTACAGTTCTTAAATCTTCTTTGCTGACTTTTTTTGTGGAGTCAAATCGTTTAGTGGCATACCGCCAATTTAAATCATCTATTAAACTCATTTTCTTATTTTTTTAGCGTATTTATATTTTCATCGGCACTTCCATCAACAATAGCTGACTTCCTGCCTTGGGTTTGAAATTAATTTTATTCGTGTTCCAAATGCCAAAACCATCTCTATCTTCCAAATCAACACCTTCGACTTCTGCTTTACCCTTAATGACAAATACATAAAGGCCATTCCCTTCTTTTTTAACAGAATATTCAACTTGGGTCTCTTTTGTAAACTTCCCAATATGAAACCAAGCATCTTGGTGAATCCACACTCCCTCATCGTCTTTATTGGGCGATAGAATTTGATAGAAGTCGTTTTTCTTTTCTAACGCTTGCAAGGCAATTTGATCATACCGAGGGGTCACATGCTTGTGCTTTGGGATTAGCCATATTTGCAAAAACTTGACAGCTTTGTCTTTGTTTCGATTGTATTCACTGTGAAAAACACCAGTGCCTGCACTCATTACTTGGATGTCTCCTTCTTTAATGACGGCTTTGTTGCCCATGCTGTCTTGATGCTCCAGATCTCCATGCAAAGGAATTGAAATGATTTCCATATTGTCATGGGGATGTTTCCCAAAGCCTTGACCTGGATCGACGACATCATCATTAAGCACGCGCAGCACACCAAAATGCATGCGCTCAGGATTATGATAATTTGCAAAACTAAATGTGTGGTGGCTGTCTAACCAGCCATGATTTGCGTGCCCTCTTGTTGTTGATTTGTGCAATATTGTATTCATAGTTTTGTGTTCTTTATTTGGTAAATGATTAAACCCTAATCTTTGGGTCATAAAGCCATCCTTTTCTAATTTAACGTGAATAATGTTTAAGCAGCAATTAACAATTGCTTGCAATCATTTTTTTCGGGGGTGATTTTAAGAGAGGGTTTCTTATCGAGG
>PAVT01000018.1 GCA_002713165.1 Verrucomicrobiota bacterium | reverse complement strand
GCAAGTCCCCAAGCCAAAATCAGGATAACGATGGCTGGCAACATTGTTTTGATCCCATTCAATGCGGCATTGATGGTTTTTCCCAAACCTAGTATTTTTTGAAAAACACTAAGTTTCATTGCGACAATAAGTCCTGCCAATGAAGACCATAAAAGTGCCAAATAGGAATCTGCATTTCCAATAATGGCGGATAGCTTTTTGCCAAAAGAAAGAGAAGTGTTTTGCGTGATGTCTGGGTCCCAACCTGTGTATATTAGGCCTCCTAATGTTCCAAAAATTACAACGCAAATTGGTATTATAGCATTGTAGGCCTTTATTTTAATGTTTTCCTCGGCTTTAAATTCATCCAATTCTTCGTCGCCTTCATAGATGTATTTTAAGTTTGTCGAATTCCTTGCAGCCAATTCTGCGCGGTGCATTGGGCCGAAGTCTCGATTTTTGAGAATGAGCATTAACATAAAAATGAGAGCTAATATTGGATAATAGGAGTATGCCAAGGATTGAATAAATGTTGAATACACCCCCTCGTTAAGCCCTTCAATTTTTTCTATTCCATTCTGAATATATCCTAACTCCGCACCTATCCATGTAGTGACAAATCCAATTGCAGCAATTGGAGCAGCAGTGGAGTCCACCAAATAAGCAAGTTTTTCTCTGGATATTTTAAGTTTATCTGTAATGGGCCGCATGGTATTGCCGACAATTAAGGTATTTGCATAATCATCAAAAAATATCGCAATTCCTAAAAACCATGTTGCCATTTGACCTGATTTTGGTGAGTTGGCATTTTTTGAAATATGATTGACAACTCCCTGCATTCCTCCATTTTTTGAGATGACACTAACCATCGCTCCTATCAGTAATGAAAAAACAATTATTGATAGGTGCCCTGTGTCATTCATTGCGCCCAATAAATAAGTATCTATTGTTGACATAAAACCTAATAGTAAGCCTGAGAAGATGTTGTGTGTGTATGCTTGAATGATAAAGGCTCCTAGGAAAATTCCCAAAAACAAGGATGTAATTACTTCTCGAATAATCAACGCTAAAAAGATTGACAATAATGGTGGTAGAAATGACCACCACAATGGTATAGGATTTACCTCAATAGATTCTGATACCGTTGGTGTCTCAAGAACAATGGATGTAGGAGCATTGAGGGTCAATGGAATATTCATGCTGGCACTGTCCGAAAGCAATAAGAATGTACTATCTCCAACAATTAAGGTGTTGGTGTCTGAGGTAGACAAACCTGATAGGGTGTAATGATATTCCACGTCTCCAATAACAATGTGAGGTGCTGATATTTGAGCACTAACCATGATGGGCTCAAAGAAAATTAAAAAAACAGCAAGAAGTAATCCTGTTCCGAGGCTTTTAAACATGCCCTAAATATAGTGAATTAGGGATGTTGAATCCATTAGACTATTCAGTGAATAAATCCTCTAGAATTTCATCCTCAACGATTGATGGTAGGGTAACTTTTAGATTTGGGTTGGCCCTCATCGCTCTTTGTATAGCAAAAGTGGCACCTTCATTTCTAGCCCAGTTTCTTCTCGCTACACCATTGTTAACATCCCAATGCAGCATTGATTTCAACCTGCGATCAGCATCTTCTGAGCCATCCAACAACATTCCGAAACCTCCATTGATGACTTCACCCCATCCAACTCCGCCGCCGTTGTGTATTGATACCCATGTAGCTCCTCTAAAGGAATCACCAATTACGTTTTGGATGGCCATGTCTGCTGTAAATTGAGATCCATCGTAAATGTTTGCCGTTTCACGATAAGGCGAATCTGTCCCACTCACATCATGATGATCTCTTCCCAAGATGACTGGAGCAGAAAGCGTTCCGCTTTTTACAGCCTCATTAAAGGCTTCAGCAATTCTTATTCTCCCTTCAGCATCGGCATACAGTATTCTGGCTTGAGATCCTACAACCAGCCTGTTTTCTTCAGCTGTTTTTATCCAGTGCAAGTTGTCATTAATTTGCTGCTTGATTTCTTTAGGGGCTTCTTTAGCCATCTCTTTAAGCACCTCTGTAGCGAGTTGATCAGTTATGCGTAAATCCTCTGGGTCATTTGAGGCACATACCCATCGGAATGGACCAAATCCATAATCAAAACACATAGGACCCATGATGTCTTGGACATAAGAAGGAAATTTGAACTCTCCATGCTTCATAATATCTGCACCTGCCCGACTTGCCTCCAACAAAAAGGCATTTCCATAATCAAAGAAATACATGCCTTTTTCATGCAGTACATTCACAGCATTCACATGACGAACGAGTGTTTTCTTTACTTCCGTTTTGAATTTATCTGGGTCGGAAACCATCAATGCATTTGCTTCATCATATGTATAATCGGCAGGGTAATACCCTCCTGCCCAAGGATTGTGCAGAGATGTTTGGTCAGAGCCTAAACTGACTTCGATGTTTTCGTCAGAAAGTTTTTCCCATAAGTTGACAACATTTCCTTGATAAGCCAGAGAAACTGCCTCTTTGTTCTGCATCGCTATTTTCACTCGCTCTATGAGTTCATCCAAATTGTCGTATACCTCATCAACCCATCCTTGAGAGTGTCTTGTATGTGTAGCTTTGGGATTGATTTCCGCAGTTATACTCACTGCTCCGGCAATTTTGGCCGCTTTAGGTTGTGCTCCAGACATACCTCCTAGACCAGCTGTAACAAACAATTTACCTGCTAAACCCTCCTCTGAAATCATTCTTCCTGCATTGAGCAAAGTAATGGTAGTGCCGTGCACGATTCCTTGCGGACCAATATACATGAAAGAGCCTGCTGTCATTTGTCCGTATTGCGTTACACCGAGGGCATTGAATTTCTCCCAGTCATCCGGTTTAGAGTAATTCGGAATCATCATTCCATTGGTAACGACTACTCTTGGAGCATCCTTATGTGATGGAAATAAACCCAATGAGTGGCCAGAATAAATTACCAAAGTTTGTTCATCTGTCATCTCAGAAAGGTATTGCATACATAGTCTGTATTGTGCCCAGTTCTGAAATACAGCACCATTTCCGCCGTAGGTAATGAGTTCATGAGGATGTTGCGCAACTGCATGGTCTAAATTGTTAGACAACATGAGCATGATTCCAGCTGCTTGAATTGATTGATGGGGAAATTCTTTTAAATGTTTTGCTTTGATTGGATAATTGGGTCGATATCGATGCATATAAATTCGACCATAGTCGTCCAATTCCTTTGCAAACTCTTTCGCTAAGAAAGCGTGGTGTTTGTTTGGAATGTAGCGTAAGGCATTTCTAATCGATAACCTCTTTTCCTTATTCGTTAGGATGTCTTTCCTTTTTGGTGCATGGTTGATGTTGGGATCAAATTCAGGATCTGGGGGCAATTGGCCTGGGATACCCTCTTTGATAGACTGCACAAAATCTTCTTTAATTGCCGTTTGACTCATGATTGATATTTTTATCTTTTCGTTTTTTGTTTCTCGTGGAATCCGAAAGGACAATGTTTACATCCATTTCTACAACAGTAGCCTCTTTTTAGATGGTACTTCTCAGTAAAGATAATGTATCCATCCACACTCAAATAGTAATCTTCTTTTTCGTACTTGTTAGATATAGAGAATCCTTCCACCTTTGCAAAATTAGCATGAATCATAGAGAAAGCAGTAACAAATATCTCCTAAAAGAGTTTCAACTTCCATCCAGAATAGATCGGCTAAGTTCTTCTTTCTTGAATGATTTTGGCATTTCTTTATTTCTGAAACGCGACGATCTCATTCATCCAATAGTTTCAGGAAATAAATGGAGAAAACTCAAATACAACGTTGAGAAGTTGCAGCAGAACAATAACGAGGGGCTACTCACCTTTGGTGGTGCTTTTTCAAACCATCTTATTGCCTGCGCAAAGGCATGTCAATTGTTGGGTATTTCCAGTGTAGGTATAGTTAGAGGGGAATCAGAAAACAAAAACAATCCGACCTTAAGTCAATGCATTGAATTGGGGATGCAGCTACATTTTATTAGCAGGGCAGAATACAAGCAAAAAGATCAGTTTGATTTTATTCAAAATTTATTTCCAAGATATAAGAACTACTTACACCTCCCTGAGGGAGGGGCCAATGAACTTGGCATTAAAGGATGCACTGAAATTTTGGATGAGCAAGAACGCCTATACGATTTCGTAACTATTGCTGCAGGTACAACGACCACTGCTCAAGGGATTGGGAGATCTCTGCGAAAAGAAAAACTTTTAGTGTTTCCTGCATTAAAAAATGCACAGTATCTCGAAAATAGAATGAGGATGGCTGAGGAGAATAGTATTCTTAAGGAGCAATTGAATTATTTCTATGGCTATCATTTTGGTGGGTTTGCAAAGATCAATGATGAATTGATTGAATTTACAAGGCAGTTTTACAATGAATACAACATAAAGCTAGATTTAGTGTACACTGCAAAGATGTTTTATGGCCTATTTGAACAAATAAAAGCAGGTTACTTTTCCAAGAATTCAACAATTTTGGCCATTCATTCTGGCGGTTTACAGGGGAATCAAGGTTTTGAAGATAAACATCAATTTAATTTGTTCAATTCATCTTGTTAATTTCTTTGTGGTAAACCTTTCGCAAAGACCTTCAACTCCTTTTAGCTTTGCAAATTCCCTTCAACAATAACATACAAAATGCGCCAAATAATTATTGGAATTCTTCTTTTAAACTTCTTTCAGAGCATTGCGCAAGATCGTATAAGCCGCGATGAATACATTTCTATGTATAAAGACATTGCCATTCAAGAAATGAAGAACTCTTTAATTCCCGCGAGCATCACTTTGGCTCAAGGCATTTTGGAGTCGGGAGATGGCAACAGTGAACTTGCAAAAAAGGCAAATAACCATTTTGGAATCAAGTGTCATGATTGGTCAGGAGAAAAGATATTTCATGACGATGATAAAAAACAAGAATGTTTTAGAAAATACCGTAAAGCATCTGAATCTTATAGAGACCATTCTGAATTCTTGAAAAAATCAAGGTATGCATCGCTCTTTGAGCTCAAAATAACTGACTACAAAGGCTGGGCAAAGGGGTTAAAAAAAGCTGGTTACGCTACCAATCCAAAGTATTCTGAACTGCTTATTGCACTAATTGAAAAACACAAGTTGTATGAATATGACATTCCTTCAAAAAAGATAAAAGAGAAAAAAGTAAAAAAATCAAACGCGCATTCTGAAATATCAGAACCGAAGTCAAAACGGATTGGCGATCATCGTGTAAAGATGCATGAGAATAACATCAAATACATATTGGTCAAGCAGTCTGACAGTTTTGAAAAAATTGCGGAAGAATTCAACATGGGGGAGTGGCAATTATACAAATACAATGATTGGCCTAAAGACAAAGAGTTGTTCGGATCTGGAGTATTGTTTTTACAACCCAAAAGAGGAAAAGCGAGAAGTGAATTTCACATAACAGAATGGGGTGAAAGCTTATGGGACGTATCCCAGTTGCATGGTATTAAACTGAAGAAGTTGCTTAGGAAAAATGGACTCCAAGCAAATGAAAATGTAGAAGCTGGAACTAAGTTGTACTTACGGAATAAGAAAAAATAAAAGGAGCTTACCAACGCCAACCAACCGTGAAAACAAGCTGGTGAATGGTTTGGTTGATGTTGCCAGTTTCACGTGAATTGTTGAATAATCCGTCTCTGATTGTCATTTGAGAGAGGGAATAGGCAATGTCTAAATTAAAATTGTTATTTCTGAAACCTCCACCCAGTGTATAAGTTTTTCTACTTTCATCATGCCCAATACTTAAACCATTCACAAATGGATTGTCCTCATAGCGAAAACCTGCTCTAGCAACAAAAGGATCTAAGCGTATTTCCGTTCCAAATCGAATGTTGTGTGTATTTGTTAGTATTTCTTGTATGAATTGATTGTCAATAGAAAAATCAGAGTTAAATGAGGGCTTATCGTCGAATCTGGCGTTGCCATAGTTGACATATTCATACTCTAGGTTAAAAGCTGCCTTTTGTTGAAGAACATAACCTAAGCTTCCAATCAATCGCAGAGGGGTTCTTAATCTGTATTCAAATTCAAAATTTTGTTGCTCAGAGTCAAAAAATTCTCCGTCTGAATACTGCGTTTCTGTATCAAAGGCAAAATTTTCTCTTAAGCCAAAAAATGTCGGTGAATGAAGGGCACCACCCAGCCGCAAAGCTTCGTTGATTCTATAGATAAATCCCAATTTTAAATTTACACCTGTACCAGAAGTAATCAATTCAGACGTTTCGTAGTAGGAGTCCAACAAGCTGTCTGAGGGCTGTGCTACCGGGGTATAATTGAAGAATTCGGCATATTGAGTGCGTTCCTCGAAACTAAAACTTTGCAATCCAATGGATCCACCCAGGTGTAATTTATCTTGGTAATTGCCTCCAAATGAAAAATAGGTTTCAGATTGACTTCCTGTTCTTTCAACTACTTTCGTGCGTTCGATTGAACTTGTATTGTCGATGTCACCAATCCTAACATATCTATTTGCAAAATTGCCGTCTGGATTGATTAGAAATTGGTAATATGCTTGTGAAGGACCTAGATTATAAGCGTAGTCCTCCACAGCAGAAATACTTGCTTGGTCACTGTTTAAGATTGAGACATAATCGTCAATGATTGATGCCGTATTCATACTTTGACCATTAAGTCGATAGTCGCTTTGGAATGTTGAGGTGCGATTATGGCCTAAGGCAAAACCATACTTTTTCCATCCATCTACATCACCATTGTAGGTTTGAATGTAGCTTATGTTAGGTATGTTAAAGTTTAGACTCCCTTGAGAGATTGAATTGTTTAGTAATTGACCATTGCTGGATGTGAAGTTGAAAGCCGATGAAATGGTGAATTCGGAATTTCTGTATACTCCAAGAGCTGCAGGGTTTATGGTGATTGATGAAGACTCCCCACCCAATGCTCCCATTGAACTTCCCATTCCAATAAATCTAGCTGAGCCCTGAGATTGGAATCTAGAGTACCGAAGTGCATCGAATACACTTTGACCATGCATTAGTGTTGTGCTCATGAGTACAATGATAAATGTGCTAATTTTCTTCATAAGGCATTATCTTCTTCTTGATCGTGACATTGAACCAGAGCCGCCACCGCTACCTCCGTTTGATCTTTGAGGGGTTGAGTAGGAGGGTCTGCTGTTGTATGTAGGTCTGGATCTGTTGTAGGAAGGGGTAGATCTCCTTGTTGGAGTTCTAACATTATTTTGCTGAGGTGCTATTCTCTTACTTTCATTGTATGGATTAGGTCGAGGACGAGTATATTGGTTTTGTCTACTTGGTTCATTTTGAATGCTTTTTTGTTCAGGTGTGAATACACCTCCAGAACTTGGATTCACATTTGATTCAGTAGTGGGATTTAATCGAGTGCTTCTTCTTGAATTCTCATAAGACTCTCTTGTTGAGTTAGTTCTGTATCTATCTGGAGTAGCTGTGCTTTTTTCATTATTTCCAGAATTTGTTGGCGAGGAGTACCTAGAATTTGCTCGACTACGTGACCTAGTCATTTCGTCAAGGTGATCTGAATTGATTTTTACCCTTCCATTAGGATTCAAAGGAGTCGAAGATTGACGATTGATGCTTCTATCGGAAGAATTGTTCGTCACTACTCTTGATCCTTTACTACCTCTTCTTCCTATAGTGTAGTTACTTCTTGAAGAACTTCCATTGTCAAAATAATTGTTGAAGTTTTGTCCTGTCCAATACCCTTGGTTAAACCCTTGATTGAAACCTGTCCAGTATGGATTGCCATAAGGGCTCCATGAGTTCCAAAAGGCTTGAGGTCCCCATGGATTCCAAAAAGGATCGTAAAATCCATTCCATTGATTCCAACCCCATTGATTCCAACCCCAGTTATTGAAACCCCAGCCACCGCCAATTCCTATACCTACATTCAATCCTGACCAAGAGTTCCAACCAATACCAAATCCTGTGCGAGGCATAAAGGGATCCCAATATCCAAAGTTTCCAAAAGCATTAGGTGCGTAGAAAAATGGGTCATTCAAGAGCAAGATTCGATCTCGCTGATATGGGTCATAGGTGTTAAAAGAGCGTATAGGTCTGTTTAGCCTGTCCAATGCACTGGCATAATCTTCGTCATAATAAGCGATTTCGCTATTTTCATTTTCTTGACTTAAATTATTGTTGATGATAACATTTCCGCTGTTTTGATTCTGATTCTCACTCTGTTCAGCTGCAACGTATCTATTGTCGTACAAGGCTTGTGGATTTTGTTGGGAATTGTTCTGATCATACCTATTGGGGTAGGATCCATCATATTGAATATTGTCTGTTTTATTGAATTCATTTCGCGGATCATTCTTGACTTGTTTTACAGGATCGTTGTTTGGTGAATAATAAAGATCATCATACATGTATGTGCTTAAGCTTCCTGCACAGGCGCTTAAGAAAAGGAAAATGATGAAGCTAAAGAAGATGTTTATCGTATGTTTCATGGCCGCTGAGTTTTATATGCCCTAGTACAAAAGGGATTATTGAATACCTTTGTTCACTGCTGATTTTATAAATATTAACAAATTCTATACCACAATTTATGGCTAAGGGGTTTACAAAGAGAAAAGAAAACTATTCCGAATGGTACAATGAGATCGTAAATCGTGCCGACCTTGCTGAACATTCGTCTGTTAGAGGGTGTATGGTAATCAAGCCTTATGGCTTTGCGATTTGGGAAAAAATGCAATCCATTCTCGACAAAATGTTTAAAAAAACAGGCCATACAAATGCCTACTTTCCACTTTTTGTGCCAAAAAGCTTGTTTGAGGCGGAAGAGAAAAATGCTGAAGGCTTTGCAAAAGAATGTGCTGTTGTGACACATTACAGATTAATGAATGACCCAGAGAAAAAAGGAAAACTTATGGTGGATCCCAAGGCCAAATTAGAGGAAGAATTGGTGGTCAGGCCGACAAGTGAAGCCGTTATATGGAATACTTATAAGAATTGGATCCAGTCATATAGGGATTTGCCAATATTGGTCAACCAATGGGCCAATGTGGTCCGTTGGGAAATGCGAACTAGGTTGTTTTTGAGGACCGCCGAATTTTTGTGGCAAGAAGGGCACACTGCTCACGAAACCAAAGAGGAGGCTTTGGAAGAAACAAAGACAATTCTAGACCTGTACGCTGAATTTGCAGAAAAATTCATGGCAATGCCTGTCATTAAAGGGGTAAAGACAGAGAGTGAACGTTTTGCTGGTGCGGAAGATACATTGTGCATCGAGTCCTTGATGCAAGATGGCAAAGCCTTACAAGCGGGAACTTCTCATTTTTTAGGTCAAAATTTCTCCAAAGCATTCGAGGTGAAATATGCAAATCGAGAAGGCAAGCAAGAGTATCCTTGGGCTTCTTCTTGGGGTGTATCTACGCGCTTAATGGGCGCATTGATCATGACGCATTCTGACGATAATGGATTGGTGCTGCCTCCAGAATTGGCACCTTTTCAAGTGGTCTTGGTTCCAATATATAAAGGAGAGGAGCAGAGAGAAATTGTTGTCAACAAATTAAAGAACATTAAAAATGCATTGGAGAATGAAGGGATAAGTGTGAAACTAGATGATCGTGACACCCATAAGCCAGGTTGGAAATTTGCAGAATACGAATTTAAAGGCGTTCCTGTGCGCCTGGCGATGGGTATGCGTGACGTTGAAAACGAAAGCATTGAAATCGTTCGACGGGATACCCTTGAAAAGAAGTCGTACGATATGCATGACCTTGCAGGGAAGGTCAAAAATTTGCTTAAAAATATCCAAGAAAACCTCTACCAAAAAGCCATAGATTTTAGAGAAGAAAAAACGCATTTTGTTGACAGTTATGAGGAGTTTAAATCCATTCTAGACAATGAAGGGGGCTTTATTTATGCACATTGGGACGGCACTTCTGAGACTGAAGATGCCATTAAAAAGGAAACAAAAGCAACTATTCGATGCATTCCCATTGATGAAGACACGAAAGAAGGGGAGTGCATATACAGTGGTAAGCACTCTGCTAGACGAGTGATATTTGCTAGAGCTTATTGATAGAATAGAGCTTCGCATTCATCCTTTTGCAGTCGTAAAATCATGAAATTAAAGAAAGCTACAATATTTATTGGGTACAACATTGTAGTTGTCTTCTTGGTTTTGTGTTTGATTGAGTTTGGATTTACTTACCTTCTTAACCATCCGAGAAGTATTCCTCATAATTATTTCGGTCATTTTAAAAACTATTATAAACTGGTAGATAAAAATATTATTCAATTGCAAAAAGAGTTTGCAGTCTACCATCCTGAGTTGTTTTACACGCTTAAACCTGGAGAGTTTGTTTTTGAAAATAGAGAATTTTCTACTCCATTTTTAATAAATAGTCAAGGTTTTCGTGATGATGAATCCTCATTAGATGAGGCAGAAATTATTGTCGCTGGAGATTCATACGCAATGGGTTGGGGGGTGGATCAAGACTCTTCATTTGCGCAAATTTTGGAAACCATAAGTGCAAAAAAAGTATTGAATACTGCTGTTTCTTCTTACGGAACTGCAAGAGAGCTAAAGACATTGGCCTATGCCAATCTTGACAATGTAAACACTGTAATCATTCAGTATTGTGGGAATGACATTGAGGAGAATAAACGTTTTTATTTGGAGCAAAATCAATTGGTGATTTCAGATAAACAAACCTTCAATACAGCTATCGAGCATGCTTCAACAATAAATGGGTACTATCCAATGAAGCATTTTAGCGTTCTCGCATCTTCTATATTTCTAGCAAAAGAGTATGCAGCTTATAAACCTATTGAAAGTTTTTCGGAGCAGTCATTTGATGATGACATTGAATTGACAGAATCTCAGCTTTTTTTGAATGTCTTGTTGAACAGTCAAGAATTGAAAAGCGTGCCCAAAATTATTGTGCTTGAATTGGATTATACTACAAGGAGTACCTTTATGGAGGAGCTGAGGTATACTCTTCAAGATTCTGTTTACACTGATTTGAGAAGAAAAATGGTGCTGATGGATTTTTCAGAAGTAATCAATCAGAATGACTATTTTCTTTTTGATGAACACATCAAGGCAAAAACACATTTAAGGATTGCTGAAAGCATGAATGAATTTCTAGACAATCAATTCAAATCAGAATATACCGCATACCTTGAAAGTAAAGTCGATTTTGAGAATGAAGCTGAAAATGAATGGAATTTCAATCAGAATATGGTGAGGAATAATGAATTTCATTTTGATTCAAAATCAGAGTGGGGCTTGTCATACCGCATGAATTTAAAGCAAACCGAAGAGTTAATAAATATCAAGGCCATTGAGCTTGAATACGATTTTAAAGGGAATTTAGATTCTTCGGGATTGATGGTACTTTCGATTAAACAGGATACTACAAGCCTGTTTTGGCAGGGCATCGAAACAATGAAAAGTTACTCCCGAGAAACGGAGGATGGATCCTTAAAAGTTGTAAATCGTTTCACCATCAATGAGCCCTTGTTGTTGAATGCTGAGGAGCCCGTCGAATTGACTGTTTTCTATTGGAACATAAAAAGAGGTAACTTCAGCCTTGATAATTTACTACTTAGGATGAGGGGCGCAGAAATAAAAACATATAGCTTTCAAGAATAATTTAAGTAAACATGACAAAAAACGGACAATTTCAGACCATCGTCAATACAATCGAGCAAAAAGCTTCTTTGAAACAGAAAATTTATAGAAATACATTGATCGCATTCAGCAAATTAAAGGAATGTACCAAGGAAATTATCTCCGATTTACAAGAAAAAGCTACCCAGTTTGATCAGGGTGTAAGTATCACATTTGTGGAAAAGGGAGAGTTTGAGTTTCAACTTAAGATTGGTGGTGATGTCATTGTTTTCATTATGCATACCAATGTGTTTGATTTTGATAAATCACACCATATATGGAAAACAGCTTATGTGAAAGAAGACCAAAATCGAAGTTATTGCGGTAACATCAATGTCTATAACTTTTTGGCGGATTCATTTAAATACCATCGTTTTGATGATATAGGCTATTTGATTGCACGAATGTTCATCAATTCAGAAAATCATTTTTTTGTAGAGGGCAGAAGACAGTTGAATTTCATGCACAATGATTTTGTAAATCAAACACTCGACGAATTGTGTGTTCGTAACATTATTCAGCAAGCAATTATCTATTCTATGGACTTTGACTTGTATTCACCACCCTTTAATCATGTGCAAGAAATTTCCGTAGGACATTTGCTTACAGAAACGTCTGGAATGCATTTAAAAACGGGTAAAAGAGTCGGTTATAAATTTAGTTTCGAGGACTAATTATTGTGATTGAAAAAAAATAAAATTCTTTTGCAAATATTTTAAATTACCCTACATTTGCACTCCTAAATTTTTTTAGACAAAAATACGGTCCGTTCGTCTAGGGGTTAGGACGCCAGGTTTTCATCCTGGTAACAGGGGTTCGATTCCCCTACGGACTGCAAAAATTTAAAGAATGGCCAATCATAAATCCGCCTTAAAGAGGATCAGACAAATTCGCAAGCGTAACTTGCACAATCGCTACTATGCGAAAACCACTAGAAATGCGATTGCAAGTCTTCGTGAGACTTCTGATAAAAAATCAGCTCAAGAGCAATTTCCAAAAGTAGTAAGTATGATTGATAAATTGGCGAAACGTAACATTATACACAAGAAGAAAGCCGCCAATTTAAAATCTAAATTGAGCAAGCATGTCGCTGCTTTATAAACAATAAGAATTCATTAAAATCCCGTCTAGAGCGGGATTTTTTTTGCCTCAATGTTTTTTTGAAGAATAATTTGTTGGCTGTTGAGTTCAAGACAAAGTAGGTTGCCTTGGCCTTTTTTTGTGTTGACGCAGCCATTGTCTATACAGATGCTTGCCTTGTTTTTCTGGAGATTGTTTGTGATTGTACCTATCGCCGTAGGGCTATGTCCAGTGATTACCGTTTTTTGATTTAAACGTTCTCGATCTCCCTCAAATCGTTTCATGTTCATCATGCTAAAGGTGTCTTCAAAAGGATGTGTACCTCTAAGATTAAAGCCACCATGCACAAGATAGTAATCTGGCAATTCAACATAATGATAGGTGTTTTTTAGCAATGTTAAATAAGGTGCTTTTATTTCGCCCGCCTTTAAAAGGTTTTTCGACTTAAGTGATTTAAGCAACTTTTTGCGATCTTCTATGGTATTTTTATGACTTTTAAGGACAATCTGTTCGTGGTTTCCACGTAAATAAAAGACCTGATATTGTTTTTCTTTTAGTGACAGAATCAAATCAAGTACCCCTGCACTGTTTGGTCCGCGATTTATAGCATCTCCAACAATAAAGAGTTGGTCTTTTTTCTTCAATCGAACACCTTCTAAAAGAGCTAAGAATGTCTCTAAGCAGCCATGTATGTCACTCACCGCTAGCCTTCTTTTTAATGGAAGTGCATCAAATATTAACCGATTGACTTTGGGCATGATTTAATGATTCACGACGAATTTATGCTCAAATCTTAGTCCTGAACCTTCAAATTGTATAAAATATACACCACTTTTCAACGGTGAAACATTGTATTGGAGAAGATGATTTCCTTTTGTAAACATTGAAGTTGGAATTTCTCGAATGTATTGGCCGTTTACCGAAGCAATAACACCTTGCAATTTTGCCGTTTTAGTTAGATGAAACTCCACATTCAGTTTATTGTTTGTGGGGTTAGGATAAATCATCATGGAATTCTGTAGGTTGAAGCTCGGTATAGATTGGATTTGATCTAGATTGCTTTGATCAAAATAAAGCTGAATGCTATCTGCCTTATTGCTTAATGACGATAAATTCTCCGCGATAATAATGGCAAAAGAAGCAGTGATCATGCTGTCTGGGTCAATTTTCATTGGACCAATGCTATTCAAGTCAAGCACATCGTTTCCCTCTGCTGTTTGATTGCCAGCAGAATTGTTGGGTTGACTTAATGCTGTGTATTTTTCGAGATCCGAAAATCCATTGCTAAGATTTATACCACTGCTTGGATTGTTCCCATTGTCCAATGCATGGTGGTTATTTGGGGAGTGTCGGCTCAATAATTTAATGCCACAATAGATATTGGTGTCGGTAGCGTAAGTAATGCTCATTGCACGCCTTTCGTCATAAATGATTTTGTTCTTATCGAATGATACGACATCCCAGTCCATAATAAGACCCGCGTATAGATTTCTAATCGTATCGCTTGAATTGTTTTTTATCCCATACGTCTCAATAAACGTTGATCCCATGCCTTCAATATCTAGGAAATGATTTTGACGGATGACGGAAAGTTTCCCAATGGAATTTGGCTCGTTTTGGTCGTTAAAACTGGTGTTTGTGCTAAAATTTGCACCGATAGATTGAAAAGGAACAATGCCCTCCACGGTTAAAAAGTCATTGTTGTTTCCATTCAATGCTCTAAAGTCATCCAAAACATAATTTGGTGAGTTTCCCATGATAAAACTACCCTCGAACAACAAGGAGTTGCCGCCTTTATAACGAATGCCCCTGCCAAGAGAATTGTTCTCATCCGAGTAGCCTTGGCGACCTTTAGAAGTAAGCGTTACTTCAATTTGGTTGCGGTTAACTGTTAAATAATCGGTGTTAACGTAGAAACTGAAAAAGATCTTTTTCGAATAATTGTCTGCAGTCACAGTAGCTTCCATCTCTATGCGCTGATTATTACCAACAGAGGGATCAATTCGAAAGGAAAAAGCTTCGGAACTGAAATCAAACTCCTGATTGAAACGCAAAGTGTCAATTTCAATTAAATCATTTATTGGGCTTAAAAACCCATCCAGGTCTCTCATGCGAATTTTGAGGTTGTTCGCGCCTACGTTCAATATGTTTTTAAGAATTCCTGTAATGTAAATGTTCTCTAATGGATTTAAAATGCCGTTTTCTCTGTCTGTTACCTTTATCTCTTTTAGAACAATTCCCGGAAGATTGTTTATTATCAATGCTTTGTGCGCATTTACCCTTCCTGCGCCTAATTTATTGCGGTAAATAGCACCATTGATTCCTTCGATCTTGTCTGCGCTATTGATCAGTTGTTCTTTTATTTGCTCAGCAGTGTATGTTGGGAATTGCGCTTTGACCAAAGCAGCTACTCCTGCTACCACTGGAGCTGCCATAGAGGTACCACCATTTATACCATAGGCAACTGTACTTCCGTCCATCGTAGTAAGCATGCGTTCTCCAGGCGCAAAAAGATCTAACCAATAACCGTAGTTTGAACTTGCCTTTACAGTATCGTTCTCTATTGTTGAGCCAACCGATAATACATTTTCGTAGGCTGCAGGATAAAATCTTCTTTCTTCACCGTCATTTCCGCTTGCTCCTATGACAAGAGCTTTTCGATTGATGGCAGCATAATTCACTACGTCTTGGGCAAATTGACTGTAAAACTGACTCCCCCATGAATTATTGATAATAAATGCACCATGATCAGCGGCATATACTATTCCTTGATAGGCTGCTGTGAGTTGCCCTGTAGTTTCATTGTCTATACGTACGATTAAGAGTCGACTATTGTAACCACAACCGCTAATTCCTATGTTGTTATTGGTGGAAGCACTTGCAATTCCAGCCACATTTGATCCATGATTGACCACACTTTTATTCGGGTCGTTGTCATTATTAGCAAGGTCCCAACCCCGATAATTGTCTACAAAACCATCTCCATCGTCGTCTATGCCGTTTATGGGATCTGCTTCATTGACAGCGATGTTGTCTATCAAGTCTTCATGGTCCATGTCTGCACCGGCATCTACAATACCTATGACCACTTCAGTATCGCCTTGATTTATTCCCCAAGCTTGATGTGCTGATATAGCATCCAAATACCATTGATCAATGTTTCTTGGATCATTGGGTTGATTTGCCAAATGTTGAATGTAGTCTAATTCTGCATATTCTACTTCATCAAATTGAGTCAACAATGACGACATCTTTACCAAGTCCACTTCTTTAGAAAAGTAAATTTTATATATGGTGCTAAGATTCACGAACCCTTCTTCCAATTGTTTTAGGTTTGGCAGCTTTTTTTTAGGGAACAGTTTCTCAATTTTTGAGATAGTCGTACTGCGTAAAATTGATTGAAGTGATTTTAAAGCAATGTGATCAAAAAAGCAGTGCTTAGCATGTTCCTCCTTGATTTTAAGGATCAACACACCTTCATGGTAATCTATTCCCTTTTTAGGGAAAATGGATTGTGCGCCCATCCAACTTGTGCAGATGATAAAAATAAATGCAAGGATAGCTTCCTTTCTGATCATTCAATCAGTATTTTTTGATGATAAACCTTTTTGTTTGAAACCACTTGTAAAATATAATTTCCCCTTGATAGATGACTCACATCCACCTTAAATTGTTGCTTTTCTGTGCTTGATTCAAACTCGAGAAGAACTTCCCCTTTTATGCTTAAAATACTCAGTCGTTGAATGAATACATGTCCAGGTGAAATTATGTTTAGCTGATTGTGGCTTGGGTTAGGAAAAACTTTTATGGACGATATAGACTGTTCAGCGCCTAAAAGATTCGTGGTTAAAAAACTTAAAGTGTCAGAAAATGTACTACAACCGTTAGTATCAGTATAACGGCAAAAATAGTCGCCGATTTGTGTAACTATCAATTCGTTTGAAGTTGCTTGTTGCAGGATCAATTGATCCTTGAACCATTGATACTTGCCGCTTCTTAAAGGCACACTTAAAGTGTCTCCATTTCTGCTTAATGTCATGGGATTTGGAGCTCTTAATACGGTTAAAGTAAGAGTATCAGTATTAGCAATACATCCATTGCTGTCTTCTACCATTGCAAAATAATTGCCAGATTTGGCAACGTTTAAAATGGCAGTAGAATCTCCATTGTTCCATTGTATTTTTTTAAAGGTGCTGTTTAATCTCAGACTTGCGGTATCTCCAATGCACAAGTTGACATTACTTTTTTGAATTTTAGGATAAAAAAGCAAACTCTTTATCAATTTAAAAGCATCGGCTTTTCCATGGCCCCATTTGTTGGTAGGGGTTAATGGGGTGAATTGGTCTTTTCTGGCGTATTGGTGTAAGCGTTCTAAAACAAAGTCATGGCTTGCATTCGGACACCGCTCATACAACAGTGCGATTATTCCTGCTACTGTAGGGGCGGCCATAGATGTTCCTCCATTTCTATAATGCATACTGTCTTTACTCACCTTTGAGGGGTTGTTTGCGATAGCACTTTGAATTGTGGCCAGTCTTCCGGCAGAGAACATATAATCTCCCGATGAACTAATGTCTGGTTTGAGATACTCTTTTCGATTTGGCCCAAGGCTTGAATTTACACTGATTGTACCTGGTTGAACACCAGAATATCTTGTAGTATTGCTTACATCTACATAACTGCCTCTGTTGACATAATTACCAACTGTGACAGCAGAGGGAAGACAAGTAAAGCTGCTCACCATTGTTTGAAGGCTATCGGCTTTTTTGTAATGGACCATCTCAGGAAACAATTGCAATGATGGGAGATTATCATTGACAATGTCGTTGTGCCTAAATAAGGACTTAGATGACCAAAGGTCAAGCTTTCCACTTCCCCTTGTTTCAAGGCGAAATAAATATTTTGAGGAGTCAGGATCTACAATGGCAAACTCTATTTTGTATCTTCCTTGACTTTGTTCGGCATAAGTTTGAACCTTAGCAATAAAGTTGCCAGAAATACTCAAAAGTGAATCTGTGGTGATGGTATTGAGTCTATTGTTAATGGAATCAAATACAGTGCGCCCTCTAAATAAATAGCCATTTTGAGTGACTTTGTCTGCGCCAATTGAAAATTCCAACTGTCTGAAATCATTGGTATCTGCCCATAGTTCAAAAAAGAATCCGCCCCTTCCAGACCATTGTGCCGGATTATTTTCGAACCATGTAAATAGAGTGTCTTGTTGTAGTTCATGACGTAAGTGGAACGAAAGACTGCCTGCATTCCCAGCAGCACAGACCATTGATCTTCCTTCTTTTGCCTTGATCATTCGATCAATCATTCGTGCTGCAATGTCAAGCCCATCGTGTGAACCTCTATAGGTTCCAACACTTGCGTTGATAACACAAGGCATATTTAAAGAGTCAGCTTTAGTAAATATATAGTCTACAGCTTCTGCGACAGTTTGAAGCCAATTAAGCTTATTAAAATCTGTTGCAACCATAATGATATTAGCATCTGGAGCAATTCCTCTGTAATTCCCTTTTGCACGACCATTGGACACAGCTGCACCAGTAACATTGCTCCCATGACCAAATTCAATCGCTTTGTCATCATGCGTAGCGATACCTCGATTGATTTCTGAAGAGTCCCATTCTACTCCATAATTGTATTGTTCTGCAGGTCTGTTGGGGTCAAAGGTTACACCTTGATCCCACACATGCAATACACGTGTCCTTCCCAAGCTATCTTTAAAATCAGGATGATCTAACTCTATCCCAGAATCGATAAAACCCACCAATACATTTTTCCCGCTAGGCTGTTTTGCCAAGTTTAAGTAGTTCTGAATGACTGAATCGGTATTAGTATTTATCAGCATTGTATCGCCAAGGGTCTGGCCATTGCTGTATGAGAATTCAATATGGTGAACAGAAGGCTCCAGGGAAAACAATTGAATTTTATTTGCAGGCATTTCAATGGAATACAGTTCTTCTATCTGCAGTCTAATTTTGCCGCCATATTCCTTGATTTTTTGAGCGGTTTCAATAGGACTTCCTTCGATGAGCAATGGTACAATTGTATTATCATTTGCCGTGAGTAAGAAGTTTTCTAGCTCAAAACCATATTTACTGAAGTCTTGTGCATGAACACAATGCATCAAAAAGACTGTAACTAAAAAGAAGCTTTGTCTAAGCAAGCATTTCATGGTAGGATGGTATGTTTTTGAGAAATTCATATTTGCCCTCTGTAAAATCAATTTTAGCACAGTAGTGTTCTATACCATTGGTAACAATTAAATACGGCAATCGTTGTGAGATGTTGTAACGGCCGATCTGATCAAATGCTTTTTGTGTAATTGAAATTTTAGGGGCCTTACATTCTACCATCATCAATGGAATGCCATCTTTAGAGTAACAAAGAATGTCCATTCTCTTCTTCATCTGATGAAGTGCCATTTCTTTTTCTATTGCCATCAAGCCTGCCGGAACTCCTTTTTCTTCAATTAAAAACCTAATAAAATTCTGCCGAACCCATTCTTCTGGTGTAAGCACAAAATATGCCTTCCTTATTGGATCAAAGATTTTATTTTTGTTCCCATCATGAATTAAGTTAAATTCATATTTAGGTAAGTTTAGTGCTTGCATGGAATCATACAAAAATAAGTAGGCTTGACGTATTTACAGATTATCAACGAATTGAATTCAAGGAAATTTAAACCCATTTATTTTTTGTTTGGAGAGGAGGAGTATTTCATTGACCAGATATCTGATTATATAGAAAATAATGCATTGAATGCTGCTGAAAAAGAGTTTAACCAAAGCATTCTTTATGGAATAGAGATTGATCCCTTGTCGCTTGAGGCTGAGGCAAGACGCTACCCAATGATGGCTGAGTACAATGTTGTAATTGTAAAGGAAGCCCAAAATCTAAAGCAATTTGAAAAATTGCTCAACTACGTCAACAATCCTTCTCCCAGCACTATTCTGGTCTTGAATTATAAACACAAAAAGCCAAATGGTCGACAGGCAATCACAAAGGCACTCAAGAAAAATGCTGTTTTTTTTGAATCAAAAAGATTGTATGAAAACCAGGTGTACGAATGGCTAAGTACTGAAGTGAAAAGGAATGGATTTACAATCGAGCCCAAGGCTACAGCCATGCTTGTAGAGTCAATAGGTATAGATTTAAGCAAATTGAGTAACGAACTCAGTAAATTGTTTATTAGTCTAGAGAAAGGCACGACAATTCAGGCAAATTCAATTGAAGAAAATATTGGAATAAGCAAGGATTACAATGTATTTGAATTGAATAAGGCCCTGGCGACTAAGGATGTCCTAAAGGCAAATACAATCGCTCAACACTTTGGCCGAAACCCCAAAGAGTATGCGCTGCCAAAAATTCTACCTATGATATATCGATACTTCAGTCAACTCTTAATTTATCATCAATATAAAGGGCAGCCTCCAAAGGTTTTGGCTACTAAAATGGGTGTAAATCCCTATTTTCTAAAAGACTTTGAAAAAGCAGCATATAATTACAACATCAAAAAGATTGCACAAAATATAAGTCATTTGAGAAGAGCTGATGCCCACTCAAAGGGAATAGGAGCGAGCAATTTAGCAGTGACCGAAATATATAAGGAGCTCATATTTGGCATACTACATTGATCAGACAACAATGGTTCTCTCCATTGTTTCTTATTATATGAAGAGGATTACACATCTTCAAATCCTTATATTTGCGGCCTTTAATTTTTACATGATACTTAGAAAATTATATCTACCACTGCTCTTTTTATTGAGTTTTTCGGCCCTTCATGCACAAAAAGCGTCGGTCCGGGGACTTGTTTACCTTGAAAAGACTGGAGAACCAGCAATTTTTACCAATGTTTATCTAAAAGGAACTGTTTACGGCACGACCACTGATGACAATGGCTTTTTTAACCTTACAAACATTCCATTGGGCGAATACACATTGATGGTGACTTCCATTGGTTACGATACAGCTCAGACCCAAGTCCTACTTGATAAAAATGGACAAATAGTGAACAAGAAGTTGTTTGTCAATGAATCTAGCATTCAGATCAATCAGGTTACTATTGATGCCAAAAAGCAAGAAGCACAAAAAACCGTTCAAATGTCGGTTACTAAGCTTACTCCAAAAACCATCAAGCAAATGCCTTCGATTGGAGGCCAAGCTGATCTTGCTCAATACCTGCAAGTGCTTCCGGGGGTCATCTTTACAGGTGACCAAGGTGGTCAATTGTACATTAGAGGAGGATCGCCAATACAAAATAAAGTGCTTTTAGATGGCATGATCATTTACAATCCCTTTCATTCAATCGGATTATTTTCTGTATTTGATACAGATATCCTAAGAACAGCGGATGTATATACAGGAGGATTCTCTGCTGAATATGGGGGACGCATCTCATCAATCATGGACATTAAAACGAAAGATGGGAACAAGAATAGATTTGCAGGTAAAGTTGCCGCCAGTACATTTGGGGCAAAAACATTGCTAGAAGGACCACTCTCAAAACCAAAAACTAAAAATGGTGGAAGCAAGACCTTTGTACTCTCTGTAAAAAATTCTTATCTGGATCAAACGGCGCCGGAGTTATATCCTGATGCCGACACTGCAGGATTGCCCTATAACTTTACCGATCTATATGGTAAGATTTCACTAAATGGAAGCAATGGAAGTAAAGTGAATTTTTTCGGCTTTAACTTCCGTGATCAGGTGCAATATCCGAATGTGGCAGGATTTGAATGGACTCAATCAGGTGGAGGGTCGAATTTTGTTTTGATTCCTGCACGATCTACCACCATTATTGATGGTACGGTTGCATTTACGAACTATGAAATTAATAGCCAAGAGAATGAGCTTACTGCAGAGGTCAGGGATCGTAGGAGTTTAATCAACGGCTTTAATGCGGGAATGAACTTTACCAATTTTAGAGGAGACAATGAATCAAAGTTTGGGTTTGAGCTCTTGGGATTCAAAACTGATTTTTCTTTTGTTAATTCCGTGGCGCAACGCATTGAGCAGATTGAAAACACTACGGAAATTGCTACCTATTTCCAGTACAGATTTAATTTCGGAAAATTGGTGGTCGAGCCAAGTATACGATTTCATTATTATGCCTCTTTATCTACCTTTTCACCTGAACCACGCTTAGGGTTTAAATACAACATCACCGACAACCTTAGGTTGAAAGGAGCTGGTGGATTGTACTCTCAGAACCTACTCAGTGCTACATCAGATCGAGATGTCGTGAACCTTTTTTATGGTTTCTTATCAGGGCCTGACAATTTGCAAGATGAATTTACATCGGAAGAGGGTGAAGTAAGAGCTGTTGACAATCCTTTACAGCGCGCGGCACATGCAATTTTTGGATTTGAATACGATTTCAAAAGAAACATAAATGTGAATGTTGAGGGTTATTATAAAAAGTTTACTCAATTGACAAACTTAAACCGCAATAAGCTTTACGACGATGACCCCGAAATCGATCAACCTGATGTATTGAAAAAGGAATACATAGTTGAAGATGGAAGTGCCTATGGAGTTGATGTTGCCATCAAATACGATCGTAAGCAGATGAGCCTGTGGGCTGTGTATTCTTGGAGTTATGTAGATCGTTGGGATGGTTTTGTCAATTACAATCCAATCTGGGACAGAAGACACAATGTGAATTTGGTAGGTTCTTATCAGTTTGGAAAAGATTTAGTGTGGACAGCAGATGCGAGATGGAACATTGGTTCCGGTTTTCCATTAACACAGACAGCAGGATTTTATGAGCGTCTTAGCTTACAAGGGTCTATTGATCAGGATATCACTGCCACAAATGGTCAATTAGGTGTTTTATTTGGTGACTTGAATGGTGGAAGAATGCCCTGGTACCACAGATTTGATGTATCCTTAAAAAGAAGAGTTGTATTGACAGAACATAGCATAATGGAGGTAACAGCCAGTATAACAAATATTTACAATAGGGAAAATATATTTTATGTGAATAGAGTTACCAATGAAAGGATCAATCAATTGCCTTTTTTACCAAGTTTAGGACTAAGTCTCACTTTCTAAAGAATTATAGTTTTTTGGCACAGTTGAATGTGTTAAATTTGCGCACAGTTTGAACTAAAACTGTGATTCCTCAAATGCCAGATTCTAAGACAAAATACATATTCGTCACCGGTGGCGTTACTTCTTCATTAGGCAAAGGAATCATCTCTGCTTCCTTGGCCAAATTGTTACAAGCAAGAGGCTACTCCGTTACCATTCAAAAGCTTGATCCATACATTAATGTAGATCCTGGAACTCTTAATCCTTATGAACATGGCGAGTGCTATGTTACTGAAGATGGTGCCGAGACAGACCTTGATTTAGGCCATTATGAACGTTTTCTCGACAGCAAAACTTCCCAAGCCAACAATGTAACTACTGGAAGAATATATCAGCATGTGATTAACAAGGAAAGAGAAGGCGCATTTTTAGGCAAAACTGTTCAAGTAATTCCACACATTACAGATGAGATAAAACGACGCATACACCTACTTGGACAAACTGGTAAATACGACCTTGTTATTACAGAAATTGGCGGTACTGTTGGGGACATTGAGTCATTGCCATACATAGAAGCTGTAAGGCAGTTAAAATGGGATCCTGAGGTACATTGTTTGGTGATTCACCTTACACTAGTACCTTATCTTGCAACTTCAGGTGAGTTAAAAACCAAACCTACTCAGCACTCTGTTAAGCAATTGTCTGAAAGTGGCGTACAAGCAGATGTACTTGTTTTAAGAACAGAACATCCCATTCCTGAGGAAGTCAAGCATAAAGTAGCGCTCTTTTGCAACATTTCTAAGGATGCTGTGATAGAATCTGCAAATGTGGAAACCATCTATGAAGTGCCCATTAAAATGCAAGAGGAAAGATTGGACGAAGTTGTTCTTAACAAGTTTGATTTGCCCACTAAAGCAGAGCCTAAAATAACCGAATGGAAATCCTTCCTTAAACGATTAAAGAATCCAAAGCATAAAGTAAACATTGGCTTGATTGGAAAATACATTGAATTAAAAGACTCTTATATTTCTATCAATGAGTCATTAATTCATGCAGGAACTGTAAATGAAACAGAAGTGAACATACAATGGATTCACTCTGAATCTATTACTAAAGAAAATGTCAAAGAATTGCTTGGAGACCTTGACGGCATTTTGGTAGCACCTGGTTTTGGTGAGCGGGGTATCGAAGGAAAAATTGAATCGGTAAGGTTTGCCCGAGAAAACAAAGTCCCATTCTTAGGGATCTGTCTTGGCATGCAATGTGCCGTGATCGAATTCGCTCGTAATGTGTTGAGTCTTGAAAATGCACATACCGCTGAGATTGATCCAACCTCAACCGACCCTGTGATATACTTAATGGAGGATCAGAAAGAAATTACAAATAAGGGGGGCACCATGAGGTTGGGAGCT
The DNA here is from genome assembly GCA_002713165.1 of Verrucomicrobiota bacterium. Classification (GTDB taxonomy): domain Bacteria; phylum Bacteroidota; class Bacteroidia; order Flavobacteriales_E; family Vicingaceae; genus PAVT01. The sequence continues at coordinate 9,650 of PAVT01000018.1, read as the reverse complement.
TATGCCTGTGAAATTAGTGAAGGAAGTTTAGCAGAACAATCTTACAAGAAAAGTAGCATCACTGAGAGGCATCGTCACCGCTTTGAGTTCAACAATGACTATTTAAAACGATTTGAAGCAGCCGGCATGTATGCAAGTGGAAGAAATCCCGAAGGAGGTATGGTGGAAATCATTGAATGCAAAGATCATCCTTGGTTTGTAGGAGTGCAATTTCACCCTGAATACAGTAGTACCGTTTTAAATCCACACCCATTATTCATCGATTTTATCGCAGTATCAGCAAAAGATAATTTACAATAAAGATTTCATGGACAAGAATACATTCACAGGTTTGTTGCTGATCATCGCCATCCTAATAGGATCATTTATACTCAATGCGCCTTCGGAAGAGGAAATTGCTGAGCAAAAGCGTATGCGCGATTCCGTCGCTCAAGTTGAAGCACAAAAAGAACGAATTGATGAGGAGCGAGAACAAATTAACGAAACTCAAGCTGCCGAAGATGAGACGAATACTGCTTTGATTGCTAACACAAATGCTACTTCAGATAGCTCATCCGTGGATTCTGTCCAAGATATTCAAGCCGAACAATTGTATGGATCTTTTGCAGCTGCAACAAAGGGAGAGGAGCAATTCTATCTTCTTGAATCAGACGTTCTGAAACTCACGTTTAGCAACAAAGGTGGTAGACTGATAAGTGCAAGTTTGAAAGACTATGAGACCTATGAAGGAATGCCTTTGGAACTCTTTGATTCAACTTCACGCTTTAATTTAAACTTCTTTACTCGTGACAATAAAAACATCTATACAGATGAGCTTTATTTTAGATCAGACAATCAAAATACACGCATCACTGGCTCTGATGAAGTCAAGATGGTTTTTCGTTTGCCTGCAGCTAACGACAGATATTTAGAATATATCTATACAATTAAAGGAGATAGTTACTTGATTGATTTTGATGTCAATTTGGTGAAAATGGATGAAGTTTTGGACATGCGCAGTGGTGAAATTTACCTTGATTGGATGGTAAACGCTCCCAACCAAGAAAAAAGTCTAAAGAATCAAAGGGATGCAACCACTGTTTTTTACAAATACAAAGGGGAAGATGTTGATGACCTGGGAATAGGAGCAGAGGAAAAAGAAGAATTCGAAGCTTCCTTAAAGTGGGTTTCTTTAAAACAGCAGTTCTTTAACACTACATTGATTGCAGATGAATTCTTTGAAAAATCAAAGTCTTTTGCTGAGGTAACAACAGATGAAGGCTCATTGGATTATGTCAAAACTCTTAAAACATCGCTTACACTGCCTGTCAATGGAAATTCATTGGAAACTTTCGGAATGTCACTTTATTTGGGTCCGAATAAATACAATATTCTCAAACAGCATGGTGACGATTTGCAAGACATCATTAATCTAGGATGGGGGATTTTTGGATGGGTCAATCAATTCGCCGTGATTCCAGTGTTTAATTTTTTAGACAGCTTTAGTTTGAGTTATGGAATTATCATTCTCATCCTTACCATATTGCTGAAGGTTGTGCTTTCACCAATAACCTATAAGACCTATTTGTCTGGTGCAAAAATGCGGGTATTGAAACCAGAGATTGATGACATCAATAAGAAATACAAAGATGATGCAATGAAGAAACAACAAGCCATGATGACACTTTACCGTCAGACTGGTGTCAATCCTCTGAGCGGTTGTGTTCCATTGTTGATTCAGATGCCTATTCTTTTTGCGATGTTTCGCTTTTTTCCTGCATCAATTGAGCTAAGGCAAGAAGGATTCTTATGGGCTGATGACCTTTCTACATACGATTCTATTTACAATTTTCCAGACGGTTTCTCAATACCCTTTTATGGAGATCACATCAGTTTGTTTACACTTTTGATGGCAGTTTCGATCATGCTTTACACCAAGTTTAACAGTCAAATGACCATGAGTGCAGCAGCTGAAGGACCTTTGGCAGCGCAAATGAAAATCATGACTTATTTAATGCCTGTGATGATGTTGTTTTTCTTCAATAGCTATTCTTCTGGTTTGAGTTATTATTACTTCTTAGCAAACATTATATCCATTGGACAGACATTCTTAATTCGAAAATTATTCATCAATGAAGGTGCCATTAGAGCAAAGATTGAAGAGAACAAGAAAAAACCAAAGGGCAAGAAGAAATCGGGATTTCAGAAGCGTTTAGAGGAGATGGCCAAACAGAAAGGCGTTGCATCAAAGAAATAAGACTAGAAATCACCGCCACCTTCCATTCCACTTGGAGGACCACTTTTCTTTTTTTGCTTGATCCGGTAATTGAACGACAATAAGATTTGTCTTGCTCTCCACTGGAAATTAGATTCACTGTACAGTGTTCCATTATCGATAATGCTTCGTCTTCTATTGGTATTTAAAACATCTCTCACACTAACAACTAAAGTCCCTTTTCCAGCCATCACATCTTTCCCCAAAGAGAGGTCAAGTGAGTAAATAGACTTGTTTCTTCCTTGCGGCCTTGTTTGCGGTGCTGTATATCTAAAAGAAGTTTGAAAGTCTGTCTTTGGCAGTACTTCGATTTTAATTACTGCACGACCATTCCAAGTAAACACCTCATTGTCTAAACTTTCTCCATCGAAACTCCCTTTAGTAAAGGCTTGATAGAAATTGGCATTGGCATTCAAGTTTATTTTGTCGTTGAATCTATAACTGCCACTTACTTCAAGGCCAAAGTTGTCCTCTGTAGCAAGATTGACTGGTTGCATGACGGTAAATCCTGCAGAATTTACAACCGTTATTCGATTGATTACGCCTGTTCTATGGCGATAATAAACACTAGAAAAAAGTGACCCTTTTGGAAAGTATTTAAGCAAGCCTAACTCATAAGAGTCGGTGAATTCCGGTTGTAGATTGGTGTTTCCTGCCCACAAATTTCTTCGATCACTGAAAGTTTGGAAAGGCATTAAATGCCGGAATTTAGGTCGATTAATTCTTCGACTATAGCTTACTTGATAAGAAGTTTCTTTGTTCTTTTCATAGCTCAAAAAGGCAGAAGGGAAGAGGTTGGTGAATGTCCAATCATTGTTTTCTTGAGTTCTTTTCAAGAGGGTAGATATTTCTGCATGTTCAGCCCTCAATCCAAGTTGGTAGGAAAATTTGTGCAATTTGTTTCCGAACATTAGGTATGCCGCAAAAATATCTTCTTTGTACAGAAAGTTGTTATTGAATTGATTGTTGACTCCAAATGGACCTCCGTTAAAGGATTCTTTTACCACAAAATCATTTTCTACCTCACGCAATGTTCCTCTTATGCCTGCCTCAAATAATCCCTCTTTGCGAATGGGCTGTGTGTAGTCTGCCTGTATGAGTAAATTCTCACTGCCTTCGAGGTTATCTGAATTTTGAAGCAATAGGTCTGATGAAGAGAAATCGAATTCTTCTATGTTTGAGCGTTCCACATCTTCTCGTATACTCCATTGCAGATCTATATTGAGTTTGTGTTTATCGTTGCTAAACGTTCTTACAAAATTGATGGATGTCTCATAGTTTTCACCTATTTCATCTTCAACATCTAGCCGCGATACTTCTCTCATCAACTCTCTGCTTGGGAGCAGATCTCTATATACGAGATCTGTGGTGTTTTTTTCATCTGAGTAAGTGTAGATTCCAGCAAAAGTGAGGGTAGTTTTGGAGTCGATAAACCAATCAGAACCTATTCTTAAATTGTTAGAAAGCCCGCCACGCTCCCGATCTACATTACTTTCATAAACGTATGCAGTATCTGCATCATTGTATTCTTGCAATAGAAAGCTTGAACCAGGTGATTTTCGGTACGCCAATCCATAAGAAGTAAATAGATTGAATGACTTTGTTCGGAAATTGAAATTGTAGGCTAAGCGGTAATTGTCAGGCACTCCTACCACGGCGTCAATGCTACCGTTGAACCCTTTTTGTTTTTCCTTTTTCAATACAATGTTAATGATGCCTACCTCGCCTTCTGCTTCGTAGCGAGCCGATGGATTGGTGATGACCTCTACACGGTCGATCATGTTGCCCTGAAATTGTCTCAACACATCTGCCGTGCTTGAGCCTGTGATGGAGGAAGGTTTTCCATCGATCAACACACGCACATTCTCACTTCCTCTCAAACTGATGTTGCCTTCTACATCTACCTGAACGGAGGGAATATTGTCTAATATCTCTGCAGCATTAGCACCGGCATTGGTCAGATCTTTTTCTATGTTAAACACTCGCTTGTCCAATTTCAACTCCATCTGACTGCGTTTGGCTGTGACTTCTACTTCATCCAACAATGCCGCTTTTGGCTCTAATTGAATCGTTTTCAATTCTAAATCCTCTTTAAGATGCAGTGCTTCGGTCTTGTAGTTTTCAGATGTTAGAAAGGAAAGTTGAAGAAAGTAATGCCCAATTTCAGCTGAAATTTGAAAAATGCCTTGAGCATCGGTGGCAGTACCTTTTACAAGACTAGAATCTGCGCTGTTATACAATACCACATTGGCAAAAGGTATTGGATTTCCGAGCTCGTCAATGACTGTTCCAGAAATAGTTGGCAGTGCAAAAATTGTTTGATTGCTTTTGGCAGTTTTTTGTCTTTTTTCCTGAGCAATGGAATTCAACGACAAAATGAAAAGAATAAAAAGGAGGCAATACTTCTGCATAATTGGAATTTGCAAAGGTAGAACAGCAAAGAAGGTAAATTGTTAATGAATGATAAAGGTTAAGGCGAAAATTTATCCTTGCATTGAATAAAAAAGTGGGGTCAAAATGGTATTGTAGATTCTGTATCGCTAAAATGCTTCAATTCAATCAATTCTCCTTGAATAGTTTGATCCCATTTTTCTTGTTGATCCTTGTTTTTGGAGTGCTCACTTTCTTTGTCGTACTTTTTTTGTTGCCTCTCCATTTGAGTGTAAAAGTTTTTATAGAGAGTTTGTATTTCTTTAAAAAGATCAGCGCCTGATTTTTTGAATTTATGGGTTTGAAGCGCTGCTCTAAATTTTCGTGCATACAATTCAGTGAGGTTAAAGTGTTGTTGTTCGTGATTAAGTAGATAGGCGCTTTTTTTTTCCTTGGTCCACGATTTTCGTGGGTTAAAAATGGCATAAGTTGAGATGTGAATTCCTTCAGCGTCTGACTGCATACTTAACTCCAAACCTGAATAGGTCAATGCCTGGAAATTGCTGCGTTTATTTGCTTTTGCTTTGAAATTTTTCCAAGTCAGTTTTGGTTGTTCGTCGAAATAGATCAAACTAGATTTACGTTGAGCTAAAACTGTGCTATGAGTGATAACTAGAACGAACAAAACTAGATATGTGCGCTTTTTTAGCAAATACATTAAACGTCAAATGCGTTTTGAATGGTATCTCTTACCCAATCGTTCGGAATCATGTCAATAGTTAGGTTGATACGGTCGGCATCAGAATTGTTGATGATCTTGTGAGGATCAGTTAATCTAAGGTACCAGCATTCCCCTTGTTTCATGGGAACAATTTCACTATTCAGGTAAAAGTCTGCACCCTTTAATTTTTGGATAGGAATTGTTAATCGAATCACTGATTTGTCTATTTGAAGTCCAAGTGTTGGATCTGAATGTTCATCCACAACATTGCCTTTTTCTAACCTTAATAAACGTACAAGGGTAACATCTGTGTGTTGTTGAAACTCCTCTACAATACTTTTAAGATATGGAGACTGCTCTAATTCTTGAGTGTTTAACCAATCTGTCCATGAACCGTCAGCATAGTCATCTGCAGGGGGAGGAAAAGGAATACTCGGGTTTACAATGTGCGCAGGAGATCGCAATGGGATTACATTGTAATAAGTGAATTTGGCAATGTTCATTTTATTTACTTCATTCATCATTTTTTCTACATCGTAAGAAAAAGGGAGTCGAATTCTATCTGTTTGTTTAAGGTCTGTTGTCATCTTTGCTTGTTTTTTTGATTGGAAGTTAGAATGTTCTATCTTCGGAAATTAAAGCTAATAAATCTCTTTTAATAATAAGATTATGAAAACTAAAGTATTGAATGTATTGACCATACTGTTTGGTTTGTTGATGTTAAATTCTGGATTGAATAAATTTTTTTGGTATATGCCAGAACCAGAAATGTCTGAGGCACAGATGGCTGCTTTTGAAGGATTAATGACTGTTGGATGGGTTTTACCACTTGTTGCCATTGTAGAAATAGTTGGAGGTATATTGATTGCAGTACCAAAATATAGGGCTCTTGGAGCCATTGTTATCTTACCAGTAATGGTTGGAATTTTTCTGGAACACATGAGTCATGCTCCTGAGACGATTATTGTACCCATTATACTTTTTGTGATTAATCTATGGGCCATTATTGACAACAAAGAAAAGTACATGCCTATGGTTCGGTAGAATTACTGCTTGATCAATTTCTTGGAAACTACAGAACCATTGTTGTATATGATTCTTAAAATGTAAATCCCAGATGATTGAGCACAGTCTATTGTAATTTGGGTTTCAGCTTTTCGACTGTAGCTCCACACTAATTGTCCTTTGCTATTGAATAGTTCTAAATAGAATCTATCGATCGGATGGCGAAAGCTTATATTGAAATTGCCATTGCTTGGATTGGGGAAGACAATGAAGGTTGGAGTTTCGATAGTTGTTTCATTCACGCCAACAGTTTGGCATTGGAGCAGGTCGATGTCGGTGTATTGTAGTGGAATGATTTGATAGTGTGAGGTGTAAGGAAATGAAGAATCCTGTTGAGAGGCAATTCCACTCAGTTTGCAGATACTATCGCCCACCTTAAATGGATGGACAGCAAGGCTGTCATCTACATCTGTTACACTCTTTACGGCCAAATAGATGGAATCAGCACTGCGCCTTAACAGCACATCTCCATTGGGCAGAATTCCTCTTACCACCGAAATACCCGACAAATAAACTTTCTTTGATTCTGTGTTTTCATTCAAGCTAAACACCGTATCTGCCATTACTGCAGCACTCACAGTATCTAACAATTTGATAAAAGTAGCATTCATTGAAAGCAAACCGTTTACTTGCTCCAATACTCCTCGTACTGCAATAGAATCACCCTTTTTTATGGAATAATCGATGCCGAGTTGATGCCTTAAGTGAATTCCATTTTGACTAGAAGAAGAACGATTGGTCAAGAAAAAGGAATGTGAATTTGAACTGTCGAGGTCATTGCTCATTGCGGTACCCTCAATCTCATAATGACCACCTGTAGAATCTCCAACTCCATTGATCGCTTCAGAATGAATGTCTTGTATTCGAACAGGAAGATAATTAGTAATGGTGTCAAATTCAAGTGCTCCAATGTCTGGCACAGAATCTCTGTAGAAACCCTCGAAGTCCGTAGCAATCCCTACCCATTTTCCTCGATTGTTAAGCAATGCATTGCTCGGTCTATAACTTGAACCTATTAGTTGTGGGTTTATAGTGTCGCTATTGGTCCCATAACCATTCACAGATGCACGCCAATCCACCAATGAAGTTCGGTTGGAAAGGTAATGTCCATAGTGCGCATTGGAAGTAGTTCCTCCAAAATACACATTGTTATAATCCGTGCTAAGATTGGCACTTACAAGATTGTAGATTCCATGTTTAGATGCTGTTCCACCTTTGTTAATGTATATGAGGTTGTTGTAAATTCGTGAATCACTTCCACGATCAATGTACACCCCCTGAACTTTCCCTAAGTTAGAGCTAGGATTGTTGACCACAAATGTATTGTGGTCGTAATTCACTAAATTGCTTTTTTGGTTGTACAATCCGATTGCATCCCCATCGGTACCGTTTCCATTAATCAGGTTATTGTATATGTCTATGATGCTGTTATTTGGAGCAGTGTTGTTGAGGAGATAGATTCCATAAAACTTTCCATTTGCATTATTTCTACCGCCAAAGAAGTTAGATATTTGGTTGTTGCGAATGCTGAGGTTGGATGAGTTGGATCCTTCCAAAAATACACCATAACCTACCCCGACAGAGGAATGTCTAGGCCGTTCAATCCTATTTCCTTCTATAATTAAGTCGGATTGATTTTGAAAATAAATACCATCACTGTAGAAATCCCTTATCAAATTTCCAATAATTCTATTGTTAACATTGTTTCTTGCATCGCCATTCAAAGCTATTCCAGCAAAAGGCCCACCTAGGGTATCCCCAACAATTGCATTGTTCAACACAGTCAGGTCAGAAGCGTTGTCGCCCCCAATCGAAGTATGAGAATTCGAGTTAGAAGCAGCAATGCCAGCAGATCTACCGAAAGAAGTATTTCTTAGGGCACTCATGTCAATGGTGCAATTTTGAATTGCATTGTGGTTGGATTGGTTTTTAAAATGCACACCAATCCCTCTTTGACTGTTGTTTCCTTTGATCTTAAAGTTGTCTAGTGTAATGTAACTTGCACTGTCAAAGCCAACAACCCTATAATCTTGAGTGGTGGGGTTGAATTGGATGGTTTCATTGTGTCCATTGATAATGATACGATGGGTGTCGTTGGTGCCCAAGACCTTCTCGAACAGCACTTGTTCTGTGTAAGGACCACTGCCGGGAACTACATTTATAAATACGGGGCAACTAATTCCAGTAGTTTTAAGCTCATGCGTAAGGTTTTGGAAACTTGTATAATTTGTAAAGCTTATACTTCCATTCTGATCTATAGTATAGTCGCCACAAAGTTTCCTTCCGCTAAAATCGAATTCACCAATGTATCTCCAATCGCTTGTATCAAAAGGACAACCTACTTCAACGAGCATCTCGTAGGGGCCAACACTAAGGTTGGTCAGTGTATCCTCTGATACAACAGCTGTTAAGCTGTCCTTGATGTCTAAAATACTGCGTGAAAAGAAGGGGTTGTTTTTTCTGAAGTAAAGAAGACGATTTACATAAACGCCTTTTTGTGAATTCCATTGTACAGTTGCAATTTGTGGAGAAATTCTCTTGGTGCTGAAATTTATGTCTAAGGAATCCCCACATGCTGGGAGGTAATAAATGACTTCATCCGACCAAATTGAGGTGTCGGTAGCCGTGCAGAAAAGCCGAACCGAAAGTCTGTAGTACTCACCTCCGACCAATCCCGCTAGACTTTCTTTAGTGGCGCCATTCATGCTATTTTTAAAGCTATAATTCGCAACGGTTGTATCGACCCTTTTGGAACGAATTTCCTTGCCGATGAATGGGTTTTTTGAAGTCCAATCTATGATTAGGGTGTAACCGTTGTGTAACACATTGAGATTGTATGGTTTGGAACAATTGTTCTCTACTGCTCCAATGTCAGGAAAACTGTCCCTTGAAACGCCATAAAAATCTTCATCGATGTTTAAATATTCAGCAGTCTGATCTAATTGGTGAGTTCCAGCCTTAAATTGATGGTTTAACTGCACTTTGACAAAGAAGCTATTTTGATCAAAGTTTGAAGAGTCAGCACCTTGCCAATCGTTAGGAGTTTTAAATCTTCTCGTTTTAAATCCTGTATTGGCTTTGCTATCATTGGGATTCAAGTAGATGTTGTTAAAATCAGAAATGATGTCACTTGAATCGTCTAAGAAAATGCCATATTTCGTGAGAGTACCAATAAAATCTTCAAATTCGATGATGTTATTTTTAAACACAACGTTGCTAGACTTTCCTACATTGGATCTT
>PAVT01000017.1 GCA_002713165.1 Verrucomicrobiota bacterium | reverse complement strand
TGGCTACGGATGTGCACATCGCAATTGTCGATGTCTTGAGTGGCTAACCAATCCACAAAATGATCAATGGTCTTGTATTTTTCATGGGTGGCTTCATCGAAATGAAAATGATTCCTGCGCAAAACCTTGTCTCGCCAGGCACTTAACAAACGATCTTCAGGGTGACGCACAAAGGCAAAGCGAAAATAGCCTTTGCACAAGGCAGGAGCATAGCCCATGCTTGAGGCATAGATGTAATCTTTTGGATCAGTACCAGCTTGTAAGGCTTCATTGATGGTGCGTGATGCTACCTTGGGCACCCGAAACCATATGGTTTTGTGGGCATAATCGTAGCACAGCATATAGCGCTCCTTGGTGAATGGGGTCACCAGGTATTTGTGAATGAAAAAATGCCGGAATTTATTGAGGTTCATGCAGGAGCTCTATGATCGGCCTCAAAACTAAGCCTTCTTTCAGAAATCACTGCTTCTAGGGCAGCTGAAATTGTCGTTTACCCTGTTAATATCTCTATGTTCAATGGCTTTCTGAGCGATACAAGATTTTTATCTTTGCCGCATGCAAGAGAAGATCATCATTTTGGATTTTGGGTCGCAGTACACCCAATTGATTGGGCGCAGAGTTAGAGAATTGAATGTATACTCAGAAATACACCCCTTTCATCATCTCCCAGAAATCGACGATAGCGTAAAAGGCATTGTGCTTTCCGGCAGTCCTTTCAGTGTTTTGAGCAAAGATGCACCACCCTTTGATTTTGATGCCTATCGAGGTAAATTGCCCATTTTGGGTGTTTGTTATGGGGCCCAACTGATGGCACACCAATTGGGCGGAAGGGTAGCACCCTCCAACACAAGGGAGTACGGAAGGGCCAATTTAATGCGTGTAAACTCTGCACATGAATTGATGCACGGCATTGCAGATCAATCTCAAGTATGGATGTCACATGGCGATACCATTCAATCTTTGCCAACTTCTGCAGAATTGATTGCAAGCACAGAAGATATCGATGTTGCAGCTTTCCATCTCCAGGGTGAAGAGACCTTTGGAATACAATTTCATCCAGAAGTATACCACAGCACAGACGGTAAACAGCTTTTGCAAAACTTTGTGGTCAACATTTGTGGCTGCGCGCAAAATTGGACACCCAAAGCTTTTGCCCAAAACACCATCGAAGAACTCAAACAAACCGTCGGAAAAGATAAAGTGGTCTTGGGCTTGAGTGGAGGAGTGGACTCTACAGTTGCGGCCATCCTTTTGCACAAGGCCATCGGCACACAATTGCACTGCATTTTTGTGGACAATGGCTTGTTGCGTAAAAACGAGTTTGAATCGGTACTCGAGCAATACCAACATTTGGGTTTAAACATTAAAGGGGTAAATGCCAAGCAGCGATTTTATGCGGCACTCAAGGAGGTAACCGATCCTGAACTGAAAAGAAAAGCCATCGGCAAAACCTTTATCGAGGTCTTCGACGATGAAGCCCATTTGGTAAAAGATGTCAGTTGGTTGGGCCAAGGCACCATCTATCCAGATGTGATCGAATCTGTTTCGGCCACTGGAGGACCTTCAGCAACGATCAAATCGCACCACAATGTGGGTGGTTTGCCAGACTTTATGAAATTGAAGGTCATCGAACCTCTAAAGCTGTTGTTCAAAGACGAAGTGAGACGTGTGGGCAGATCTTTGGGCTTAGATGAAAACTTATTGGGAAGGCATCCGTTTCCAGGTCCGGGCTTAGGAATTCGCATCTTGGGAGAGGTTACCGAAGAAAAGGTACGGATATTGCAAGAGGTGGATCATGTATTTGTGGAAGGCTTGAAAAAAGAGGGATTATACGACGATGTTTGGCAGGCAGGTGCAATGCTCTTGCCGGTGCAATCTGTGGGGGTAATGGGCGATGAACGTACCTATGAACAAGCAGTAGCATTGCGCGCTGTTAGTTCTACTGATGGCATGACGGCAGATTGGTGCCATTTGCCGTATGCCTTTTTAGGAAAAGTATCCAATCAGATCATTAATCAAGTGCGGGGTGTAAATAGGGTAGTCTACGACATCAGCAGTAAACCGCCCGCAACCATAGAATGGGAATGAAAAAATTGATCTACATATTTATAGTAGTGTGTGTGCTCCCTGCTTTTGGGTTTGCCCAAGAGAAGAATGCAAGCAAAGAAGAATTACAAGTCCACAACATCAATGGCAAAGAATACTACATACACATTGTTGAGGCTGGCAATACCTTGTATGCGATCAGCCGCAAGTATGCAATTTCTGTAGATGACCTTAAGAAAGAAAATCCGCGATTATCAGAAGCTTTGACCATAGGTGATCGCTTGATGATTCCTCTCAACAACATTAAAGTGAAGGACTTGAAAAAAAGTCCAGAAATTGATGGGAATTTCTTATTGCATGAGGTGCGCAATAAAAGCACACTCTATTCCCTTGCAAAAGAATACAACATTGAAATCAACGATATCTTGGCAGCCAACCCTGCCCTAGACCAAGGCTTGAAAAAAGGCATGACCTTAAAGATTCCTGTGGCCAAAATCAAGTCAGAACAAAATACAGACGAATACATAAAACCTGCAGAACTGAGTCCTTATATTACACATAAGGTGCAGGGTAAAGAAACGCTATATGCCCTTTCAAAAAAATACAATGTTGAGCAGGATTCTATTTTAAAAGTCAATGATGGTTTGGCAGGCGGATTAAAAGTTGGGCAACTGATCAACATTCCCATCCTGAAGGAAACAAAAAAAGAACCTCTGGAAACTGCGGTTGTATATGATAGCAATGCAGTGAAACAAGGCTATGCCTTGAGCCTACTCCTGCCGCTTTACGTAGACAGCCTTGAAAATTTAACAGATACCAACTATCACCAAACACAAAAGAAACGCAAAAAGCTATTGAATAAGGCACAATATGGCATTGAGTTTTATCAAGGCTTTAAAATTGCCGCAGATTCCATGGCAAAGTTGGGATTAAACTTAGAGGTGCGCCTATTCGACACTGCGCATGATACAGCAAGGGTAAACCAAATATTGAAAGACAGTAGTTTTAAAGCAACTGACCTGATCATTGGTCCATTGTACTTGGAAGAATTCATGCTTGCTGCTGATTATGCAAAGCGCAATAAAATCAACATTGTTTCTCCTGTGAAACAGAGCAATAAGATTTTGTTGGGCAATAATTTTGTGAGTAAGGTGGCCACAAGCGAGCCCATACGCAATCGGTTTTTGGCTCAATACATGGCAGATTCTTTGAGAGGTGAGCAGGTAATCATGGTCTACCCCGACAATTTCAAGGACCGCAACAGGGCCAAGTCGCTCAAACAGATTTACTATGATCAAACATCTGCTTTGCAGGACACCAATGCAGCAGGCGGCTTGGTGGAGGTCATGTGGATGCAGGGAGATTTCGACAAGCTCAAAGAAAAGCTCATAGAGGAGGAGATGAATACCCTGATTGTTCCTTCAGACAATCAAGCCTTTGTTACTCAATTTTTGACCCAGCTCAACTTGTTAGAAATTGAAAATATCCAAGTATTCGGACTTGAAGAGTGGCAAAATTTTCAAAACATTGATGTCAACTATTTTCAGAATTTAAATGTTCATTTAGTTGTATCTGAATACATCGATTATCAGAGCGAGCGCATGCAGTCGTTTGAGCGGTTATTTTACCGATACTATGAGCTAATGCCTGAAAAATTCTCAGTTCTTGGTTTTGATGTTGGGATGTATTACCTAGGATTACTCAATAACTACGGCCTCAATTTTGAAGTAATGTTCCTGGGATTGCAGGAAGAGCAATTGGGCCGAAAGTTTGAATTCCTTAAAACGGGCATAGAAAGTGGCTATGAGAACCATAGCGTCTATTTGATTCGTTATGCTGATTTTCAGCGCTATAGGGTTTATTGATCCACCTTTTTTCTTGAAATAAGTGTCTTTTACAGGGAAAATACCGTCCACAAAGTATTTTGACCACTTATACTACTATGCAATACAAACTACTGTATCGTTTCTAAATTTGATCAAAAATTAAACCTAAAACCATGAAAAAGATCAAACTAACAATTGTTGCATTGCTTGCCAGTATGATAAGCATCAGTGCACATGCCGGAAATCACAAAGAATTGAAAAGCATAAAAATGAGCAACCAAGATTTTAATGTAGCAGGATTCAGTAAATACTTGGTGCAAGGCAATGCCATTAAAGTAGAAGGAGTATATCAAACTGAAGATGGACGTTACAGCATAGCCATCGTTAAGAATGATGCAAAAGAACATGACTTTATTGGTGTGATGATCAACTCAGGAAATGACCAAATTAAAGGTGGAGATGTCCGTTTTAATTTTGTTGAATCCTCAAACAACAACTTAGAGGGTTATTTTTATGACAACTATGGAAACTCAGTTCCTGTAGAGTTTGGATTGGACAAAGTCAAATTAGGGGACATCTCGCTTAAGAAGATTAGAAGCGAAAAGTTGTACGAAAATCTAATCAGCTAAACGATTACCTCAGATCAATGAAATCATAGCCTGGATGGTCCTTTTTTAGGAATTTAAATAAACTAGGCTCTAAGCTTTCATTGGTTTTGAACGATTGAATTAAATAGGTGAAATCAGTGCCGTCTTTTCCTTTAATGACAATTTGGTCAACCACTGATTTTGCTGCATCGATGTAAAGCTTTATGGTATGAAAAGATTTGTCCTTTGGATTCTCGGGGAAAAGATTGACTACTTCGACAGCTTTTCCGTTCATTGTTAAGGCTTGATCATACTTGTAGTTGAATCCTTTTTCCCAGAGCGTCAAAATACTCGTTGGACTAATATAGTCTTCACTGTCTTCATCTTCAGGCACAACATTGATCTGCACCTCCTCCGATTCTTCCAAGACTGTCCAAATGTTTTTTCCATCAGAAATTATTTTCTGTCCCGCAATTTCTAAATGATATTGATCTCCTTGCGTGATTAAGCTTCCTGTTTGTTTTTCATCTACACCTTCGGCTTTATTCTTCATGGTGTATTCAAAGTTGGCATGCATACTTGTAAAGGTTGCCGTCTTTTTACTAAGATTATCTAGCAGAGCTTTTGCTTTTGCATCTTGGGCCTGCAACGTAGAAGTCATTGCAATAAGTGCAAAGACAATACTGAAGTGAATTCTTTTTCTCATGAACTTAATTTTCATCAACGCTATTCAATAACTGTTCCAAACTATTTTCATCCGAAATTAATACTTGTCTGGCTTTGCTGCCCTCAAAAGGACCAATTATTCCCGCAGCTTCCAATTGATCAATTATTCTACCTGCTCTATTATAGCCCAATTTAAGCCTCCTTTGAAGTAAGGAGGCAGAACCTTGTTGATGTTGCACGATGATGCGTGCAGCATCCTCAAAAAGAGCATCCCTGTCTGACAAGTCTACTTCGCCGGCAGCTTGGCTATTTTCGTCGATGTACTCTGGCAAAATAAAAGCATCAGGATAACCTCTTTGGTTGCCAATGAATTCAGTAATTTCCTCTACTTCAGGAGTGTCTACAAAAGCACATTGGAGGCGAATCAAATCACTTCCCGTAGACAATAGCATGTCTCCGCGACCTATCAGTTGTTCCGCTCCACCTGAGTCTAGAATGGTCCGCGAATCAATTCCTGATGTCACACGGAACGCAATACGCGCAGGGAAATTTGCTTTGATAGAGCCTGTGATAATGTTTGTTGATGGACGTTGTGTGGCGATGATTAAGTGAATGCCAATCGCCCTTGCCAATTGTGCCAGACGTGCAATGGGTTGTTCAACTTCTTTGCCTGCAGTCATGATCAGATCTGCAAATTCATCAATCACCAAAACGATGTAGGGTAAATACTTGTGTCCATTCTCTGGATTCAGCTTGCGCGCAATAAACTTCGCATTGTACTCCTTGATGTTACGCACAAAGGCTGTCTTTAACAACTCATAGCGGTCATCCATTTCTACACAAAGAGAGTTCAATGTATTGATGACCTTTTGGTTGTCGGTGATAATGGCTTCATCACTTCCGGGCAATTTGGCCAAGAAATGCCGTTCAATTTTGTTGAACAAGGTCAATTCTACCTTCTTAGGGTCAACCAATACAAATTTCAACTGTGCCGGATGCTTCTTGTAAAGCAGTGATGTTAAAATTGCATTCAATCCAACCGACTTTCCTTGTCCGGTAGCA
The DNA here is from genome assembly GCA_002713165.1 of Verrucomicrobiota bacterium. GTDB lineage: Bacteria > Bacteroidota > Bacteroidia > Flavobacteriales_E > Vicingaceae > PAVT01. Next base: position 17,681 of record PAVT01000017.1, on the reverse strand, counting down.
CCCGCCATGAGTAGGTGAGGAGTTTTTGCCAAATCAAATGCGTAGGTTTCATTTGAAATGGTCTTTCCGATGACTACAGGAAGATCAAATTTTGCATTTTGGAATTTTTCCGAGGCGATAACGGTCCTCATGGAAACGACATCGGGATTTTGGTTCGGCACTTCAATTCCAATGGTTCCTTTTCCTGGAATTGGTGCAATGATACGAATGCCCAAAGCGGCTAAGCTTAAAGCAATGTCATCCTCAAGGTTTTTAATTTTCGATATGCGTACACCAGGAGCAGGTATAATTTCATAAAGAGTAACAGTTGGTCCAATGGTGGCCTTGATGGTTTGTATTTTGATGTTGTAATTCTCGAGTGTGCTTACAATTCTGTTTTTGTTCGCTTCTAATTCCTCTTTGTCCACCTTTATTTGCCCATCTCCATGATCTTGCAATAAATCAATGGTGGGTTTCTCATATTTGGATAAATCAAGGGTTGGGTCATATTCCCCATGATCCTCGAGTTTTTTGTTGACCTCTTTATCACTGAGAGTAGTTTCTTTTTCTATCGGTTCCTCAATTTCCAACGCTACATCACCTTCTTGAGCTTCTTCTATATCCTCTAGATTGCTCACCATAGGTTCAAGCTCTACTGCATTTACCTCTTCTTCAGGTGAAACTTCATCAGCCTTGGTTTTCATGCTTTCAACTGTCAATTCAACCTCTTCCTCTACAGGAGGCGCTTCATCAATTTCCTCCTTTTTTTCTAAGCTTTCGTCTTGGGTAGAATAAGCATTCGGGTCTATACTTTCTGGTTCCTCGGCTTCCTCATCCAGCTGCTTACTTTTCTTAAAAGAAGAAAGTAAATGCTGCAGCTGTTGTGAAAGGTTGAAGGAAACAATCAGGAAAATAATTAAAATGAAGAAAATAAAAATACCACTTCCCACAGTCCCAAGGGTGCTACTAAAGAAACGGTTCATTTCGAAACCAATGGCACCGCCTAAAAAGAATAACTCTCCTTTAAAGAAATACCCGAAGAACAGTGCCATCCAGAATAATCCAAAAATGCTCGTTTTTACTGTTTTCTTCAATGGCAATAGGCTCACGCGAAAAAGAATTCGAAAGCCAAACAAAAAAAACAAGCCCACAAACAAGAAGGAAGCTATGCCAAACCATTCAAAAATAAAGAGGTGTGAAAGGGAAGCGCCCAATTTCCCTAACCAGTTCTCTACGATGATGTCAGAGTTGAACAGATATTCGCTGAAAGGCATTTCTACCTTACTTTGATCTATCTTCCAGGTGAAAAGGAATGAGGTAAATGATATTAATGCATAGGCCGAGAATAAAATGAGCACCAATCCGCTGATCTGCCTACTTTTCTCTGACTTTAAGAAAGAAAATGTATTGCCAAAAGGATTGCCCAATTTGAACCTCCCGAGATTCAATTTCGAAGGAGACTTGCGACTTTTACCAGAAGATTTTTTATCAGGAACTTCTGACTTAAATCGATTTTTAGCCATGGAAGAAATAATTCATTTCACAACAAAAATAAATGTCGATAAAGTCGTACCACCAGCAATTGAGATAAGTTATGAACAGCAAGCCTGTAACAAGCATCGACCTTGCATGATCGATTTACTATTGAACCTTCTCAAAAATTGATTCTATCTCTTTTCTGAGCTCTTCAGGACTGATCATTTCGTAGCCCTCTTCCAATATCAGCTCTGAATCATCGATCTCATCCGTTATGACTCTTTGAGCAGTAAATTTCATATGGGTATCGTTGCTCAAGATTTCGTACTCCATCAATACACCATCAATTTCATTGAAAGGACTATGTTTATTGGGTGATTCAATGCCAAAGGTATTGTTGTAATACACTTTAAATTCCCAATCTTGTTCAGACTTGACTTTTACTTTCGCTGCTTTGCATTTATAGCCTGCTATTTCTTTTGTTTCATCTAAGAATTCTACTTCAATTTCGTTGAATTGGGGATTGAAGGATTTTATTTCAGCTGACGTTAATTTACTCGCTTTCTTTTTGTTCAATAATTTCACAGAATGCAGTAAATGGTCATCATCGCTATTAGAAATGATGGAAGTTTTGAATAAACCCATGCCAGCAATAATGTCACTTCTGTAACTGCCGTTTTTAAACATGGTATTCATTTCTTGAGGAAGCAAATCCAACATATAACTGTTCTTAGGGATTTCTGGATAGGAGATCTCGTAAACAATTGTACCTGTCTCTATTTTGTTTCCGAAGGATATAGTTTCACAAGATGAGGCAAGCAATACAACTGCTCCAAAGACAAAATTTCGAAGGAATTTACTACCTCTTGTTAGGATAAAATGAGACAATTAGGTTAAACATAATGGTTGGAAGTGGAAAAATAGTTAGAATTCACTTCTCTTACAAATTAAATCACTAAAATCGTTCGATGAATAGTTAAATTTATTAGATGAAAGTAATCTGCGATCACTAAAAAAGCCTGTATAAACTGATTAAATTTACCGCTCAATAGTTAAAAAAATGAGCGAAATAACAATTCTTGAAAACAAATCAGAAATCGGTGCTGGCACTCGAGGAGCAAGCTTAGGTATAGAAGCCTTAAAGTTAGCTAGCACAGGCGATGAAAAGAGCCTTTTTGCGAAATATGCTAGCACTCAAATTGATCATCGAAATGAACTATTGTTACAGCACAATGCCACTCCTAATGCCATTAGGATAGAGGGAATTGTTGAAGTGTATGAAAAGCTACAAGCAAAGGTTTTTGATTTACTTGACACGCATAAGTTTCCTGTTGTACTAGCTGCCGACCATGCTTCTGCCGGAGGTACAATCGCGGGCATAAAAAAGAAATTTCCTGAAAAACGACTAGGAGTAATTTGGATCGATGCGCATGCTGATTTGCATTCACCTTATACCACCCCTTCAGGAAATGTACATGGCATGCCACTGGCCGTAAGTATAGCAGATGACAATCAAGAGTCTAGGATCAATGAACCAGATGAAACAACCATCAATGCTTGGGAGAGGCTGAAACAAATGGGGGATCAATCGCCAAAACTAGAGGCTACAGACATTGTTTTCTTTGGTGTGAGAGACACTGAGGCACCCGAGGAGTATCTGATGAATAAGCATAGAATAAAAAATTTCACGGTAGAAGAATGCCGTGAAAAAGGCATGGATAGTTGTGCCAATTCCGCCTTAGCTCAATTGGGCGATTGTGATCTTCTCTACGTATCTTTTGACGTTGATAGCATGGATCCTGACATCGTTTCATATGGAACTGGAACGCCTGTTCCTAACGGATTTTATCCTGAGGAGATCAAGGAATTAATGGGTCAATTACTGTCAGACAAACGATTGGTGTGTGTTGAAATGGTAGAAATAAATCCTTTGCTGGACAAAAAGAATAAAATGGCTGAAACAGCCTATCAAATTTTGAAAGAAAGTGTGGAGATTATACAAAAGAACATCGTAGAATGATAATAGAACAAGAATTGGAGAAAGAACTCCTTAAAGCTGCTAAAAGTCTTTATGGAGAAGAAATTGATGCCAAACTCATTCAATTACAGAAAACGAGAAAGGAGTTTGAAGGTGATTATACATTGGTGGTATTTCCACTTCTGCGAAGTTCAAAAAAATCTCCTGAGAAGACTGCAGAAGAAATTGGAAACTTCATGGAGCAGCACTCAGAAATGCTTGACAAATTCAATGTCGTCAAAGGGTTTTTGAATCTAAGATTGAACCAATCTATCTGGACAGACTTTCTAAGTCATGTTATGGTTAAAGACAACTATGGATTCCAAACTCCAGGATCAATGGGGAAAGTAATGATCGAGTTTTCCTCGCCCAATACCAATAAACCGTTGCACCTTGGTCATTTGCGAAATAATTTCATTGGTGATGCCATCTCTAGAATATATGAGGCCAATGGCAAAGAGGTGATTCGTACTCAGATAATCAATGATCGAGGCATCCACATTTGTAAATCCATGTTGGCATGGCAGAAGTTTGGAAAGGGAGAAAATCCATCAAACTCTGGTTTGAAAGGAGATAAATTGGTGGGCAAATATTATGTCCGATTTGATCAGGAATACAAGCAGCAAATAGCTGAATTGATAGATAATGGCGCAGATGAAGAAACTGCTAAAAAGAACGCACCCATTTTAAAAGAAGCGCAAGAAATGCTCATCAAATGGGAAAATGGTGATCAAGAAGTGAGGACACTTTGGGAGAAAATGAATAATTGGGTATACGAAGGCTTTGATCAAACATATCGCTCCATCGGGGTGTCTTTTGATACCTTGTACTATGAATCCAATACCTACATTGTAGGCCGAGAAAAAGTACTGGAACATGAGCAACATCCTTCCTTCTACAGAAAAGAGGATGGTTCTGTTTGGATAGATCTGAAAGAAGAAAAACTCGATGATAAATTGCTATTGCGATCAGACGGCACCTCAGTGTACATGACTCAAGACATTGGTACGGCTATCTTGCGCGAAGAGGAATACCATTGCGACAGCTATTATTATGTCGTGGGCAATGAGCAAGATTATCATTTTAAAGTGCTGGCACTTATCTTACAGAAAATGGGTTTTGAGTGGGCCAATGACCTTACGCATTTGTCCTATGGAATGGTTGATTTGCCAAGCGGCAAAATGAAGTCACGAGAAGGAACAGTAGTAGATGCCGATGACCTTGTAGATGAAATGAAACAAACCGCAGCTAAAATTTCCCAATCACATGGGAAAATTGATTTGTTGGACAAAACAGAACAAGAGAAACTATTTCATATAATTGGCTTGGGTGCTTTGAAATATTTTATACTTAAAGTGGATCCAAAGAAACGCATGTTGTTTGATCCTGAGGAATCTGTAGATTTCAATGGCAATACAGCTCCATTTATTCAATATACCCACGCAAGAATTTGTTCAATCTTAAGGAAAAGTGCATATGAATCTGTTTTAGAAGTAGACCAAACTGCAGTTTCTTTGGCAAAGGAAGATAGAGATTTAGTCAGGATGTTGTACGATTTTCCTGAGGTGATTAAAGATGCTGCATTGCAAAAAAGCCCTGCCTTGATTGCAAATTTCACTTACGACTTTGTAAAGACTTTTAATCACTTTTACCAGAATACACCACCTATTGTCAAAGAAACTTCTATTGACATTAAAAATTTTAGACTCAATCTATGCGCCAAATCTGTTGAATTGATTCAAAACAGTATGTCATTGTTGGGTATTGACGTTCCAGAACGCATGTAAATTGTTAAATCCGCCATTTATTTTTCGCATTAGATTTTACATTGTTGGCATTGCATGGCTATCATCATTAATGCTTGAAAGCTGTCAAGAAGGCATTGAATTGAATTTTGTCAATCAGCCAGTGGTATCGATAAGTTTAGACGAGGAGCTCGATGAAATATCTGCTTTATGTGTTTACAAGGATCAACTTGCTGCAGTGCAAGATGAAAAAGGAACCATCTTCCTATTCAATTTGATAGAAAAATCAAGCAAGGAACTGATTAAATTCAAAGAAAGAGGAGATTTTGAAGGATTGGCATTTGATGGAAATAATTTTTTTGTACTCGGCAGTAATGGCGATATTTTTCAAGTGGACTCTAATGGAGGTTACCGGCGGTTTACCTTTCAGGCCAAGCACAAGAAAAAATATGACTTTGAGGGATTGACCTACGATCCAAAAGGCAATCAACTGCTGGTGCTTTGCAAAAAGCATGGAAATAAAAAGCAAGACAGTTATCTCTGGATTTACCGGTTCGATTTAATGAAAAAGCAATATTTAGAAGAGCCTTTTCTGAAAATTCAAAAGAGTGTTTTCAATAAAAATCTAAAGGCTTCGGCCATACATCTGCAGAATGATGATTTGTGGCTGTTGTCAGCTTCTACTCATCAATTGGTACACCTAAACACAGACGGTAATCTTATTAAGATTACTCAACTTGACAGAGATCTTTACCCTCAAGCAGAAGGAATTTGCATAACTTCGGATAACTTAATCTACATTGCAACAGAAAAAAAGCACAATCGTGCGGCCTTTATCCATCAACTTAATCAGGACTAAGTTAGGTTTTCAACTCGGCTTTATGCATTGTTATTTACTGCATGTGCAAGATTTACCGTAGTGCCTTCTGAAGCACCTGTAGTAAAGGATTTAAGTAGCGAAAAACAGATCTTCATGAAGTTTATTTGATCGGCGATGTAGGAGGTGACCCAACGGATTCTAAAGTGGACTTGGATGCATTGAATAGTAGCCTATTGTATGTCAACGATAAAAACAATGCAGTTATATTTCTTGGAGACATCATATATCCAGAAGGCATGCACAAGAAATATCACGCAATGCGCGCGCAAGACGAAGAGTGCATTGACGTTCAAATACCAGCGATATAAGAGTTTGATGGTGAGGTAGTGTTTATTCCCGGAAACCACGATTGGCGGAAGGGCAAAGAAGGTGGATATAAAGCTTTAAAAAGACAAGAGGAATATATTCAGAAAGCGCTTAATAAAAAAGTCTTTCTACCCAGTGACGGATGTTCAGGGCCAAGTACAATAGAACTTTCAGATAAATTAGTCCTAATTTTTATTGATACAGAATGGTGGTTGCATCAGTAAAGAAAAGGACAAGGAGAAAGACGACTTTAGGATAAGCACCAAAGAGGGATATATCGTGAGTTTTCAGGAGATATTAAAGAAGATTCGCCACAAACATATAATCGTATCAGCTCGCCATCCTATCTATTCTAATGGGATTCATGTGAGCATTTTACTTGGAAATATTACTTGTTCCCTTTGCAAGATCTAGACAGAGAGTGGTGGGTTCCAATGCCTGTTATCGGTTCTATTTATCCGTATTATCGGAGTTTTTTAGGAAATCGACAAGACATAGCACACCAAGAGCAATAAGCAATGAAAAAGAGAAGAAATTCGCATCAGTCGCATAGACTAAATCTATGACCTAATCTTATATGCCTTTAATTACCATTAGTTTGAAGACATAAAGGTAATTTCAGAATGCGAGATTTGTATTTACTAGAGAAAGAGCTCAATAAACAATACATGCTGTTGAGGTGGTCCTATTATGTTTTTATTTTGGGATTGTTGGCCTACATTATCGTATTCATTTTAAAGGTGCTGCCTATTATCGGAGCCAATTTAGCATTGCAGATAGAATAGCCCAATATTACTTTTTCGCTCGCAGCAGATTGCGTAACTTGGTCCATCTAAAAAATAGGAGGATATGTTTGATAGTTTATCGAATAAATTAGACAGGGCATTAAAGGTCCTAAAAGGACAAGGTCAGATTTCTGAAGTCAATGTAGCTGAAACCACTAAAGAAATACGTCGGGCACTCTTAGATGCGGATGTTAACTACAAAACAGCGAAAAGTTTCTCTGACTCTGTAAAAGAAAAAGCCATTGGGCAAAATGTATTGACCTCGGTTTCTCCTAGTCAATTGTTTACTAAAATCACCCACGATGAACTGGCTGATTTAATGGGTGGCGCAGAATCTGAAGTAAATCTGAAGGGCAATCCTGCCATTATACTAATCGCAGGATTACAAGGTTCAGGAAAAACAACTTTTTCAGGGAAGTTGGCCAATTTCTTAAAATCTAAAAAGAACAAAAGACCCTTGTTGGTGGCTTGTGATGTATATCGTCCTGCAGCCATCGATCAATTGCATGTAGTTGGAGAACAGGTAGGGGTTGAAGTTTATTCAGACAAGGAAAACAAGAATCCAGTTGATATTGCTAAAAGGGCGATTCAAGAAGCAAAGTCAAAAAATCACGATGTTGTAATCGTTGATACCGCTGGTCGTTTAGCAGTAGACGAAGAAATGATGAAGGAGATTGAAGCCGTTAAGAAAAGGATCGCACCTTCAGAAACTTTGTTCGTCGTGGATTCAATGACTGGCCAAGATGCGGTTAATACTGCAAAGACCTTTAATGAGCGTATAGATTTTGATGGGGTTGTGCTAACAAAATTAGACGGTGACACAAGAGGAGGTGCTGCGCTTTCCATTCGTTCTGTCGTCGATAAACCCATAAAATTTATCGGTACAGGTGAAAAGATGGATGCCATGGATGTCTTTTATCCAAACAGGATGGCAGACCGAATTTTGGGCATGGGAGATGTTGTTTCACTCGTAGAACGTGCACAGGAGCAATACGATGAAGAAAAGGCTCGCAAGTTGCAAAAACGACTTGCGAAGAATCAATTTGATTTCAATGATTTCTTGGAACAGATCCAACAAATTAAAAAGATGGGCAGCATGAAGGACCTTGTAGGCATGATACCTGGAGTTGGAAAAGCAATTAAAGACACCGAAATCGACGATAATGCTTTTGTACCGATAGAAGCCATGATTTCTTCAATGACAGAGGAGGAACGAAGCAATCCTGGCATTATCAATGGATCAAGAAGAAAAAGAATTGCTGCGGGAAGTGGAACTTCTGTACAAGAACTCAACAAATTGATCAAGCAATTTTCTCAAACAAGTAAAATGATGCGAATGATGGGTAATAAACAGAACATGGCAAAGATGATGCGCAACATGCCAAAAATGCCTGGAGGTCCAAGATAATATGACATTAATTGACGGTAAGCAAACAGCAAAAGAAATCAAAGAGGAGCTGAAGGTCAAAGTAGCAAAGCTTAAAGCACAAGACCATCCTGTTCCTCATTTAGCAGCTATACTAGTAGGCAATGATGGTGGGAGTGTTACCTATGTCAACGCAAAGGTCAAGGCCTGTGCGTATGTTGGTATGGAGTCTACCCTGATCACTTATGACGATCAAGTGATGGAAAAAACTTTGTTGGACAAGATCGAAGAACTGAACAATGACGACAACATTAGTGGTTTCATAGTTCAGTTGCCTTTGCCGAAACACATCGATGAACGGAAAATAACACTTGCCATCTCGCCTTCAAAAGATGTAGATGGGTTTCATCCTGAAAATGTTGGCCGCATGAGCCTTGGTTTACCTGCATTTGTGTCTGCTACGCCCAACGGGATTCTAGAATTGTTAAAACGGCATGAAATCCCCACGGAGGGAAAAGACTGCGTTGTCATTGGACGTAGCTCCATCGTAGGTACTCCAATGAGTATACTCCTTTCGAGAAATACCCCAACAGGCAATGCCACCGTTACTTTGGTGCACAGTCGAACCAAGAAGCTCGAAGAAATTTGTAAAAGGGCAGACATCATCATTGCGGCCATTGGAAAACCTCATTTTGTAAAGGCTGAGATGGTGAAGGAGGGAGCAGTAGTCATTGATGTTGGAACGACGCGCGTTGAAGACAACACCAAAAAGTCTGGATTTAAACTGTACGGAGATGTCGATTTTGAAACGGTTTCAAAGAAAGTTTCATTCATCAGTCCAGTGCCAGGAGGAGTGGGTCCTATGACCATAGCTTCATTGTTGTTAAATACCTACAAAGCCTGCGTTCAAAGTAGTGACAAGTTATCTATCCCCCAAAAATGAATGCACATCAATCTAAATTGTGGCATTTGGAGCGTATTAATTTGCTCAAAACCCTCACTGAGGAAGAGATGCATAAAATAGACCAACGCACTACACTCAAAATAGCAGACAAGAACGAATTCATCTACTTTCCTGATGAAGCCAGTAAAATATTGTTCTTCTTGAAAAAAGGAAGAATAAAAATTGGCAGTTTCAATTCTGAGGGAAAAGAAATCATCAAAGCAATACTTTACCCAGGTGAAGTATTTGGAGAAATGGGTTTAATTGGTGAGAAAAATCGCAAGGATTTTGCAATTGCCATGGACAATGAAACACGCATGTGTACACTTAACATTGAAGAGTTTAAATCGATTATGAATGCCAACAAGCATTTAAGCTATGCAGTGACCAAAAATATAGGTGAGAAACTTCGAAAAGTTGAGCGCCGTTTAGAGTCGCTCTTGTTCAAAGATGCGCGTGAACGCATCATAGATTTAATGCGTGACATGGCCTTCAATTATGGTAAGAAAATAGGTGAAGAAGTTTTGGTCAAACATGACCTTACGCACCAAGACATTGCCAATTTAACAGCAACCTCGCGTCAAACGGTCACCACTCTTCTAAACGAATTGAAAGAAAAAGACATTATATATATGGAGAGAAAGCGATTTCTAATTCGAGATTTAAATTCCTTAAAATGACTTATCAACTGTTTATTGGAGAAGATTGTCATCAATGCCAAGAAGTGATGGATTACATTAAGTCGCAAGAGATCCGTTGTGAAGTAATCAATATCGATCAAACAGATCACAGCCCTCCATTGAAAATTTTCGCTTTCCCTGCACTCTTTAGTGGAGATAAGCTGTTGGCCTATGGAACAGACATCATCGACCAACTGAAGAAATAATCAAGAAAGCAGTAACTTACTTGTCTTCTCGTTCTTTTGCTTGGCTAACAACAAGGTTTCGGCCCATGTGCTCATAACCATCAAGAGACTCAATAGCGTTGACGCCAGCTTCATCGTTCATTTCTACAAATCCAAATCCCTTTGAACGGCCAGTAAATTTGTCTTGAATAATTTTAACAGAGCTTACATCGCCGAATTCGGCAAAGAGATTACCTAAATCGTCTTCAGTGGCTTTGTAAGGAATGTTACCTACGTAAATGTTCATGATAAAAAAATTAATTCAAAACAAAGAAAGCAAATAATTGAGTAACAATTTTCATTCGACAAAAAAATAACAGTCTCTTAAGATTGGTATCCTCTACAATAGAATCAATCGTTTGATTTTAGTGCACTTTTGTAATCTTCAAAAGAGGTATTGAGGTAAACATTCTCTCCAAACCAACGCAGAATTGGTGCAATGGTCTGTGCATCTACATAACCAGGTACTTTGGAAAGTAAGTCTACATTTTCATCCAGATAGACAACAGTGGGATAACTCATCTTTCCATTCAGTAGGGCAATGGCCAACTGATGAGCACTTCTTTTTCCTTTTGGATTTTCATTGATGAACATTTGTTCACCCAACCAAACCGTATCTTTTCTTTCAGCATTTAATTTGACTGCCCAGTATTTGTCGTTGATGTATTTGATCACCACCGGATCTTTAAAGGTTGTCTGGTCCATGCGCTTGCACCATCCGCACCAGTCTGTGTAAACATCAATGATAAATTTTCTTGGTTCCTTTTCATTGAGTTTGACCGCTTCTTCAAAGGAAACCCAATTTACTTTTTGTCCTTGGGCCATAATCCCCCAACTACTCAATAAAACAGCCACAAGCAATAAAACTCTCTTCATCCGACTTTATATACTGTTACAAAATTGGGGATTTGTCCCCTAAACTATCAAAGTTCCTAAGAAATCAAACATTAAGACGTGAAGAAAAGTTAATTGTGTGCTTCTTATGTCGTTTGAAAGAAAGAGCTAATTTGAAGGAACCTTAATGCATATTAAACGTTAATTTTGCGACCTTGAAAATTTAAGACATATCCAACTGTTCTATGAACGAAGAAAAGCTAAGATTAGAAGACATTACCAACCTTGATTTCACGACAGTTATATGGATAGCTGCTCCTATTATGTTCACCTTCGTTTTCACTGAATTCCTTATTGGAAGGAAGAAAAACAAAGCACTGTATGACGGAAAAGATTTCTTGGCCTCCCTCAGTATAGGCATTGGGAACCTAATTCTAAATGGTTTTTTGAAATTGGGAATGTTTACTGTCTTTTTGTTCTTTTTCAATTTGGCCCCTTTTAAAATTCCACATACATGGTGGAGTTACGTTTTATGTTTAGTGGTCCTAGATTTTTTCAGGTACTGGGCACATCGCATAGCGCATGAACAACGCTTTTGGTGGTCTACACATGTTGTGCATCATTCTTCGGAGTATTACAATTTGTCTGTTTCATTCAGATTGTCTTGGACACAGAATTTGAAGATTGTTTTCTTTCTTCCTGTTATTTTAATGGGATTTCATCCTCTTGTGTTTTTCATCGTTCATCAAATTGAAGTTTTGTACCAGTTTTGGATCCATACCGAGTTGATTCGAAAATTGCCTGCACCCATAGAATATATTTTTACAACTCCATCCCACCATAGGGTACATCATTCAGTCAACGAAAAATACATTGACAAGAATTATGGCTCAACTTTTATTATTTGGGACAGAATGTTCGGAACTTTTGAGCCTGAGAGCGAACCATCTAAATATGGCATTACGAAACCTGTAAATTCATTTAATCCTGTCTATTTGGTATTCCATGAATGGATTGAAGTTGGAAAAGATTTGTGGAGATCGAAATCTTTAAAAGAAGCATGGCATATCCTCTTCGGGAGTCCAGTTGAAAAACACAAAGCGGACATGGTCATCGCGGGAGTTGGTTCATTGGAACAGAAGCCAGCAGAGGAGGTTAAAAAGGATGAAGAAAAAGTGATTGATGAAACCGAGGTGTAGATCCTTGATTTCAGTTCAAATGATCATTCGATAAGTTCTATTTTTACAGCAGATGAAGTTGCCTTTTTCACTTCTTTATTTAATTCTCTGCTGTGGATCTTTCCTTTATTCGCAAGAACAAGAGTTGAAGGATGATTCGATCAGCATTAAATATGCCCTTCAACAACATCAGCTAGAGTTTAAAGCATTGCCTTATGCTAATCTAGATGGTTTTCAACATTACCGTCCATTTGGAAGTCAACGTTTGCCCCTTGCACGTTCTGGAAATCTTGGTTTGCCTTTTCACTCGCTTGTATGGGAAGCCCAAGATTGGGACATTGATTACATTCTTGGTGGTTATCAAGGTTATCTACAGGGCAAAGATTCCATGCGTTTTTACAAGGTATCAAGACCTTTTACAAATTTGAGGTATACGAATGGTGCAGAAAGTGAGCAAATTTTTGATTTATTGCACACCCAGAATTTTGGTCAAGGATTAAACATAAGTTTCAATTATCGTAGAATAGTTTCTGAGGGCTTTTTCTTAAGGCAGTTCACCAACCACACTCAATTCAACGTGACAGCCAACTGGAAAAATAGAGATGAAAGATGGAGATCAAAGTTGTATTATTTTATTAACACCCTTGAAGCGCAAGAAAACGCGGGAATTTTCATCACCCCTAATGAAGACCCTGAAGACAATGCAGCGCTTTTAGATGTTAATATGCGCAATGCCCAAAATCGTGGACGCAGCAGATCATTCGGTTTTAGCAATGATTATGATCTTCTGAAAACGGACTCCTCAAACACTTTACTTTCTATTGCTCATGAAGTCAGTTGGTCAAAGGTATTTCGCAATTACCAGGACGACTTTAGCAGTGAAGCACCTTTTTACAATGATTTTTTCATTGACAGTCTAAGAAGCCGAGATACCTCATCAGTCTATCAATTGACCAACGCAATTTGGTTGAGGGCCTTTAACGATAAAGTGGCCATCGGCTTGAAGGATGAACAATATGACTACAATCAAAACTTTTTGATTGATCAATCCATTCAAAGTCAGTATGCCATGATGCGGTTTGAAGATTCTCTACTTGGCATTCCTTTGGTTTTCAGTGCAGAAAAAGGGCTCTCTGGCTTTCATCAAGATGAATCAGATGTTGAACTCAACATTGGTCTTGGTGAGGTGATGGGTTTTCAGCTTTCAGCAAATGCTTTTTTTGACCAGAAGCAAGCAGATTATTTTTTAATCTGGCAACGCCTCAACCACTACTACAATTCCTTCAATTTTACTACTTCAGATCGTCTGGGGTTGAGTGTGAATGTTCGTGATGATGAAAAGCGTTTCAAACTTACAGCTGGCTTTAATCAAATGGATGGACTCATCTACTTCGATAGCAACGTTATCGCTCAACAGTCTAACAGTCAGATCAACCAAATTTCTATTCACTTGCAGAAGGAATTTGTATTAAGGGAACGTTGGCATTTATTCAACAATCTCATGTTTCAGCAATTGTCAGATCAAACTGTTTTGCCCTTGCCTCAGTTTTTGAGTTTTCATTCTTTCTACTACGAAAACGAGTTTTTTGAAAAATCACTCAGGTTGCAGGCGGGAATAGATTGGTATTGGATGGGGGAATACCAAGGATATAGGTATGATCCTGCTTTAGCACAATTTTATTTGAGAGGTGACGGAAATAATTTGGGCAATAATGGTCAATTGGATCTATTTTTAAACTTAGCAATCAATAAAAGTGCACGCATATTCATTAAAATGGAAAATGTATTGTCAAACAGCTTTTCAGAAGACAGCTATCGAATAGCTGGATATCCTATTCCTGGCAGGGCATTGAAATATGGATTGAGTTGGAGAATGCTCAATTAAAATCCTTAGGTTTTTTGCTTTTTCTTTTTGGCCGCAGGAAACAGCACATTGTTCAAGATCAATCTATATCCAGGACTGTTAGGGTGTAGGTTAAGGTCTGTTGGAGGGTCTCCTACCAAATGTTGGTAATCTTCAGGATCATGCCCTCCATAAAACGTCCATGTTCCTTTTCCAAATTTGCCATGAATGTAGCGTGCTGAGCCTAAAGCCTTGTTCTCTCCCAAGATCAGGACTTCGGACTTGAGGTACTGCTTTTTATAGGCGGTCGTTTGTCCCATGAAACCGTCAACAATAGAAGTGTGATTTTGGCACAACATGGTAGGCACAGGGTCCCACTTGGCAGAAAATTCAAAAAGGGAAAATTTATCCTGATTTTCGGGAGTTCTGTTGTGGACAGTGGTGGCATCAATGGTGGAAAATTCATACTCTAGAGGGTTGGTCTTTAGCAAGAAATCTTTGAAAGCAAAGGTTTTCGAATAATCCAATTGACTGTTGTAATCAGGTGTACTTCCATCTCCATCAAACATTTCTTCACAAATATCTATGGATTGTGCAGCCAAGGCAATGTCATAAGAGTCAGTACCAGAACACATTGAAAACAGGAATCCTCCTCCTGCAGTAAATTCTTGAATGGTTTGGGCAACTTTTAGTTTAAGTTCAGAAACCTTGATGAATCCAAGTTTTGCTGCCATGTTTTCATTGTCTTTGACTTGTTGCTTGTACCAGGCTGCATTTCTGAAACTGCCGTAAAATCGTCCGTATTGCCCAGTAAAATCTTCATGGTGCAAGTGCAGCCAATCGTAGAGTGGCAATTCGCCTTCAACGACTTCTTGGTCGTATACAATTGTATATGGAATTTCTGCATAGGTGAGCACTAAAGTAACAGCATCATCCCAAGGCTGTTTGCCTGAAGGGGAGTAAACAGCAATTTTCGGTGCTTTGTTTAGGCGCACAACATCTTGGTTCACCTCCGGATTGGATATGCTGTTGAGGATGGCTGTAGATTTAGCATCCGGAATTACTTCATATGACACACCACGTATCAACAACTCATCTTCAATGGCAGCTGCATGTTTCATAAGAAAACTTCCTCCGCGATAATTGAGCAGCCAGTCCACATCGACTTCTCTTTCTAAAACCCAAAATGCTATGCCATAGGCCTTAAGATGATTCCGTTGGTTTTCATCCATAGGAATCAAAAGGTAGGAAGCCCAGATCTGAAGACTTGTACACCCTAACAACAAAAGCAATAAGATTCGTTTCATCTTGGATTTAAATGACTTAAGCTAAATTAAGCAAAAGCTAGAAGGGGACAACTTCCTTTTCTTGAGAAATACTTTATAAAACAAATAAGTTATTTTTAATCAACTATATAGGTTGAGTGTGAAGCAAAAATTTAATTAATTTAGATTACAAATAGAACAGTTATGGATTTTCAACTAGTTAAACTCATTAATACACTCAATATTTCTAATTTCAGAGAATTGGTATGCAGTTACAACAAAGAAAAATACAATACCAAGTTAGTTAGAATTATTGATGGGCCATATGATGGCGGTAATGATATTGAAATAATTGTGAATGGAGATGATATAAAACGAAACTTACAGGTTACGGTGCAGAAAATAGGATATGAATCAAAACTTGAAGAAGATATTCAAAAGGCAAAGGCAAATGTAGATCAATACAACTACTTGAGAAACTTAGATTTTTATATTAGTCAATCCCTTTCAAAAGAGAAGAGAAATAAATTAGAAACTGAAGCAGAAAGAAAACATGGCATTGTATTGAAAATAATTGATGCAACTATTATTGCTAATGATTCTAAAGAATTTACGACACTTAGACATGAAATTTATAAACATCATGGAATTACAAAGGATAATATAAATGGACCAGTAAGTAAGCAAGACAAAATAGTTTTTGATATTCTAACTCTTAATAAGAACACAATAGGCATAAGGAAAAATTTAATTTATTCATTTATTTTTTCTTTCCTTTATACTAATCCTGAATCATCCCTTGAAGATATAATACTTAGTATTAATTCAAAGTTTAAGGAGCCTTTCGATAAGCATTTTTTATATAATGAATTGAATCAACTAAAATCAAAAAGACAAATTAAATCCAATGCTCAAAAAAAGTATTTTCTTTCACCATCCAAGTATAAAGAGATTAATGCACTCTATGGAAAGATTGAACTAGAGGAAAAATTGCTTAATGATGAAATTAACAAGTTCATAAGTGATAATTCTATTGAATGTAAACCAAGTGATTTGTTAAGTAAGATTCATAAGATATACGCTGAGAACTATAATATTGATGTAGAGGAGATAAAAAACACGAGTAATTCATTCAGTTCTTCTTTAAAGAAATCCTTTAATGATTTAAAGACATTTTTTGCACGATGTGGTATCAATAAGGATGATACAGGTAATCTCGCGAAGAAGCTTATTTACTTATGTTCTTCAAAAGAATATCTGCTTAAAATTGCAACTACCAACTTATTTACTAATCTCTACAATTCTGATAAGCTTGAGGCGTATATTTCAAACAGAAAGATAAAAATTCTGCTTGACACTCAAATATTAATACGGCTGTTGTGTATATATTACAAACCGAATCATGACTTTGAAGAGCATGAATTTAAGGCGATTAATGCTTTCAGAAAATGTGTAAACACATTTTCTGAAAAAATTATTGTACAAACATCTTCTGATTATATAAATGAAGTTGTAGGACATATTTCAGAAGCATTAAACCTGGAAAGATTTTTGAATCTGCCTTATCTTCAGGATTTTGGTGTTTCAAAAAACGTGTATTTCAACACATACCTAAATTTTAAGAAACAATTACTAATCGAAGATGATGTTACTCTTCGCGAATTTATTTTCGATGTTTTAGATATTGACGAGGAAGCTGAATTTACATACGATCAGTTTCATCAACAGTGTTTTAGTCAATTAAAATATTACTTCGAAATTGAAAATATCGAAATCATCAATCACCCTAATTATGACAACTATGACTTAGGCAGAAATATTTATGAAAAAGTACTTAAAGGTAAAAATAGAACAACAAGAGCAAAAATAAATGATCTAAAGACTGCCTTATACCTTAGTGATAAGTCGAAGCATATTGATCCGTCTGACCAACTTAATGAACCAACTCTAATAACATGGGATTCAAGCTTTTATGGCGTAAGAAATGCTTTTAAAAGAAAAAGTCAATTGAACAGCTTCTGGTACATTTATTCACCCTATAAATTTATTGATAGAATATCCGTAAGTAATTTCAAAGTGGAACCAAATTGTATTTCTCACAATATTGTAGCCTTAGCTGAGTCAAACTTTAATTACACAACAAATAATAAGTCTTTTTTT
>PAVT01000016.1 GCA_002713165.1 Verrucomicrobiota bacterium | reverse complement strand
TCGGCCATACATCCTAAAGCGGTTTTGTTTTTAGGCAAGTGCGGCGGACTAAAAAAGAAAACGCAAGTAGGCGACATGATCTTGCCAATTGCGGCCATACGTGGAGAGGGTACAAGCGATGATTACCTGCCGCCGGAAGTACCTGCACTGCCTTCTTTTCGCTTGCAACGTTCTGTTTCTTCCATGATCAAAAAACACCAGATCGATTATTGGACAGGCACTGTATATACCACCAACCGTAGGGTATGGGAACACGACGAGGATTTTAAAGAATACCTCCGCGAAATAAGGGCCATGGCCATCGACATGGAAACAGCTACTTTATTTGCCGTGGGATTTGTCAATGAAATTCCGCACGGAGCTTTGCTCTTGGTTTCTGACAACCCTATGGTTCCTGAAGGGGTGAAGTCATCGGCCTCTGACAAAGAAGTGAACAAGACTTATGTGGGGGCTCATTTACAAATAGGCATTGAAGCTCTGCAGGAGTTGCAGGCCTCGGGTGAATCCGTCAAACATATGCGTTTTGACAATGAATAACATAAAAAAACCCGCAAGCAAAGCTTGCGGGTTTTTTTATGTTCTCTGAATGTTTATTCTTCAATCTCAATCATTTTGAACGGTATGTTAATGATTGCTTGGTAATCCTCCCCAGCTTCTAACATATCTTCATCGTCTTCTTCATAATGCCAGTTGATGGTAACGCCACTGCTGTCTGCATTGATTTTTTCCAATTTTTTGAAAACATCCAAAATGCATTTGGAGGAGCTTGTATTGAAGTACTCCAACACAATGTTGACGTTTGTTTTTTCTTTAGGAGATGCTCCATAAGCTTCCAATGCATCCACCAAAGGTTTGTAAAATTCTATAGAGTTTTCTGGAATTGACCTTCCTTGAATGGTCAAATGTCCCTCTCCTGGATTGAATTTGATCGTTGGTGTTTTTGGAGTTCCTTCTATTTCTATATTTTCCATCTCTTGTAGGTTTCTTAATTAAAATCTATTGTTTTGCAATATTAATGTTTAAACTGTAGAAAGAGAATTCATTGTCCACTTGCTGGAACCTAAAATTTAATTTCTGTCCTGATTTTCGGGCAATGTCGATCATGCCTAATCCTCCTCCTCCTTTATCAGACATCATGCCGTTGTTCAATACCTCTTTGTAATAAGCCTTAAGCTCATCAGGATTGAGGGAGTTGATTTTCTCCAATTTTGCTTGCAATTTCTCAGCATTTTCATTGCGGACATAATTGCCAGTATATATGGAGTAGGCTTTTGCATTGTTACCGATCATAAAAATCACGGTGCTATGTCCTTTAATGTCCTGTTCGTTCTTGTCCATGTGATGGTATAGATTCTGTAAAGACTCTACCAACACATTGTACACTTTTTTCTTGATTTTGCTTGGCTCGTTAAGCCGCTCCATCTTTGCCTCGATGATTTGAAGCACGGATGTAAGTAGTTCTGAAGTAACACTTCCTTTAAACGACAACATTATGTCGTCTGCATCCATCTTTTTATAAAATTCAAAAATGTCCATCTGTGATGTCCTCTAGTGGTTAAGTTCTAAATTACGACAAGTCGCTTCAAAAGGTTTCAAGACGCCTACGAAATAACTCAAAATACTTGATTATTGCAACAGAATTAAAAAATATTTAGTGCTTTCTTTCTGAGGCGATTCAGTGATCTTGCTGATTCACTACTTTTGTGCATTCATCAGAGTTTATGGCTTATTCAGAAAATTGGTACCTAGAGTGGTTTGATTCAGCTTATTACCACATATTATATCAACATAGAGATGAAGAAGAAGCCGCGCTCTTTATTCGTCATTTGTTCGAGTACCTTAATATACCAAAAACACTCAAAGTGCTTGATTTGGCTTGTGGAAAAGGGAGGCATGCTCAACAAATTCATCGATTAGGTTATGATGTCTTGGGTGTAGACTTGAGCATTGAGAACATCAAACAAGCCCAAAGATTGGAAGAAAGGGGAATGACTTTCTTGCATGGAGATATGCGCGATTTGCCGTTTGAGGCAGAATTTGACTTGGTTTTGAATTTGTTCACCAGTTTTGGTTATTTCGAGGATGATGCACATGATCAAAAAACAATCAATTCCATGACAAGTGCTTTGAAAGAGAACGGTATTTTGGTAATAGATTATTTAAATGTAGTCCCCACATTAAGGCAATTACCTGAAACAAAATTAGAAAAAAGAGGTGCGATGGAATTCAACATCGAAAAAACAATTGTAGGAAAATTCATTCGTAAGCATATTCAATTTGAAGATAAGGGAGAAAAATACAATTATGAGGAATTTGTTAAATGTTTGCAAAAGGAACGTTTTGAACAAATGTTTGCGAAAGCAGGTTTAAAACTGCTGCATTTATTCGGAGATTACACCTTGAAGTTATATGAGAAAGAACATTCACCTCGATTAATTTTAATTGCTCAAAAAACACCTGATTGATGTCCTACCTCGTGCTGTTTGTCGTTTGTTTTTTCTCAGGTGGGTTGCTGTTGATCCGTTCCAAGGCTTGGGCTGTAAAATCTCGCATCAATATACTATTGGCTTTTAGCGCCTCCTATTTATTGGGCATTTGTTTCTTACACTTGATACCAGACATATTCGCGCATGGATTTCAGGCAGCAGGTTTGTTTCTTTTGATAGGATTTTTCTTGCAACTGGGACTGGATTACTTCTCTGGTGGAATAGAGCATGGACATACCCATATCAACAGCAAACGTTTGGGCCGATTTCCTTTGTTGGTTTTTGTCAGTTTGGGCATCCATTCTTACTTAGAGGCACTGCCTGTTGAACATTTGGCCCATGAGCACAACATGAACTACTATTTGGTTGGATTGTTGTTACACAAAGCACCCATTGCTTTTGTCCTAGTTTCTTTATTGTTGGCTTATCAATTGAACAAGCGCCTAATTTGGATAGCATTGTTCATATTTTCAATACTGGGCCCCTTAGGAGTATGGACCGGTAATCTCTTTGAGAGTACAGCAAATTTTTTACAGGCTTCACTCGCCATTTCTGTGGGCATAATACTGCATCTTTCTACAACCATATTGTTGGAGACCAATGAAGAACACTCCATTGAATGGGAAAAATTATTGCCCATTCTTTTTGGCATATTGCTCTCTTTGTTCAGTATTTAAAACAATATTTAATAAAACAACAGTTATTAAATGATTCCTATTTTCAGTTATAGATAGAGTATATCATTGAAATTGCACTATAAGGTTTTTACCAAAGTCAAAAAGACCATTAAATTAAGTTTAAAAGAATTGTTTAAGACTGCTTGTTGTATAATGTCAGAAGGTTCCATTGCAGATACACGCTACACCTTTGGTAAAATCATGATGACTTAATTGTTTAGGGTCCTATTTTCGGCTGTATGTTGTATTTCGATTTAATTTGAAGAATAAATAATGGATTATTTTGGTCCAGAAAATGTTTGAAGATGAAACACAAGAACAAAAATCTATTCTATTTTATATTTATTCTGATGAGTTTATTCTTGGTGGAATTCGCATTGCGCTTCTGTTTTCCACTCCCCGAACTCAGCAATTTTAACCGCATTAATTATCAGATTTTAGATCGTCAAGATGATCGAAAAGGCTATCTGCGTAATATACAAATGCTGTGGAAGTCAACTTTGGATACCAATCATGCATTTGTACATCAATTAAATACCTATGGCTTTAGAGACAACAAAGATTGGGAAGTAAAAAGGAATCGAAAGAAGCGTTTTTTCTTTGTGGGCGACAGTTTTGTAGAAGGCATGATGAGTCCTAAGAATCAAAGCATTCCCTTGGGATTTAAGAAGGCCCTTGGAGAAGCGCAAGACAACTACGAATTGTTCAATTGTGGCATGATGGGTATAGGACTGAATGAATACATTAAGTTCTTGAAAGACGCTGTACCAATCTTTCGACCAGATGCCGTCTTTTTGGTAATGTACTCAAATGATGCACCTTTTCAACGTAAGTATATACCTCAAAATCGAATACTTCCTGAATATTATTCAAGTTTTCACCCTCGTTTATTGACCCTGATGGAGCATATTAAAAAGGAAGATCCCATTCCATTTCGATTTTCTACAGAAGTTCGTCCTTTTTATAAAGCTGTACCTGATCATGGTAATCCATGGACATTCAAGGAGGCAACTTTGAGCAAAGAGGTGACACCCACCATTGCTGCAGCCATGAAAAAAGGAGACTTTAATTATTTCAGGACCAATTGGATTTTGGAAGAAGAAAAATTCTTAAAAACAGACATTAATTTGTTCGAGAAGTTTGGTTTTCTAAAAGAATATCTGTTAACATACAATGCTGAATTGAATGTAGTGTACATTCCAAGTCGCAGCCAAGTCAGTACACATTATTATCAATTTGAAAAACAAGCTTGCCTTTTGAAATGTCCTGATGCATTGGATTTAACAGTGCCAATTTATCAAAAACATGCTGCAATCATTGCGGCAGATTGCAAACGCTTGGAGATCCCATTTCTTGACCTAACCACTTTTATTAAATCGAAGGAAGAAGGGGGAAAACATATGTATTGGAATTATGATGACCACATGCGCGGGAGCTCATACATGCAATTGGGTAGAGAAATCCAACAGTTTTGGTGGAGAAATTCAATGAATTAGTGACGCTTTTTTACAGTCACAATTCTCCCTAACATTTCCAATAGTTTTCTAAGAGCATCATAATAGAGTGTGATGGCAAGAAAAATAGAGAATGCCCAGAGTACCATCATGTTTGCTGAGAAAGTTGTTATATAAACCCCAAACAATTTTTTTGTAGGTGCCAAGAAATGTGCCCTGAAGCCTTCGGGGTCTTTATAAATAGGATCAGAACGTTGGATCAACTCATTTTTCCATTCAATAATCTTATTCAGATCGTTTTTATTGGTGACTAAATTTTCCAGTGATTCATTGGTGTAATCATTTTTTAACTCCACAAAGTGTTCTTTATCTTCATCACTTTTATTGAGCTCAATCAGCTTAAGGTCTTTCTCTTTGTTAAACTTATTGTATTCTTCAATGTAATGTCCATTCAATTCGCTTAGGTGATTTTTAAGTGCTTCAATGATTTCGGTGTTTAAATCCCCTTTTAATTCTTCAAGTCGATCGAAGGTCATGTTGGGATTTCGTTCATTCTCTTTGCTTATTTCATTGTAAAGTAACAGTTTAGAGTTTTGAACTTTTTCTGAAGTGTCTTGAATTTTTTCTGAACGTTTAACAAAGTTCAATCGATCCTCTAAACGACTTAACCAAAAATTCTTGCGAAAGCTTGCTTGCTTAATGTCCTTGTCGATGGGATAAAATTCCTTGTTAAAGGCATTGTTTTTGAACTGATTTACCGACAATGCTTCGAAGGCCCACTTTGAAGCCATGATTTCTCCAGCCATAGGAACCTTCTTTTGTATAGTAATGACAGGATTTAGCTTGTCAAACTTTACAATCACACCACTTAAAATTAGTTGTGGTATAATTAAAAAAGGGATCAGGATATAGATGGTTACTGCCGAATCAAAACTTGAAGAAATGTTGAGTCCTAGCATATTTGCAAAACAAGCAGTAGAAAACAGCACTAACCAATATTCGATGTACATGCCTTTGATTTCGAGGATGGTATTGCCAACAAGCACGAAAGTGAGAATTTGAATGGCAGAGACACAAAACATGATGGAAATCTTTGAAAAGAGGTAACTCCCCTTACTTAGATTTAGAAATTTTTCACGTTTCAGAATTTTTCTATCTCTAATTATTTCTTCAGCACTCACTGTAAGTCCAAGGAATAGTGCCACGATCACACTCATGAAAATATATGCCGTGAGGTTTTCGTTTTCTCGAAAAATATAGCCCACTTCGTTGGATTGGTCAGCATTGCTGTATTTTATTATGAAGGCAAGAATTAATGCCAATACAGGTGCTTCCAAGAAGTTGATCAACAAATATTGTTTGTTGGTCAGCTTTGACAAGACGTCTCTTTTCACAAAAACCAAAAATTGCCGCCATGCATTCGGAATGGTCAGATTTTTTTCTGGTGGATTTTGTTCAATATCTTCAGCATTTGTCTTTTTGGATAAGTTTAAACGGTATTTCTTGTACCATTCCTTTGGCTTTACCCTTCTACTGTCTGTTTGATTGCCGTATTCATCAAGGATTTTCGATTCAATGATGTTGAATATCTGTTCAGGATTTACATTTCCACATTGGGGACATTCACTTTCAACTGCATTGGCTTGCTGAATCTGTTCTTTGAAATACAAAATAGCGTCAACTGGATTGCCATTGTAAATCAGGTAGCCTCCTGTATCAAGAATGACTAACTTATCAAACATCTTGAATATCTCAGAAGAGGGCTGATGAATGACCACAAAAATTAATTTTCCGCGCAAGGTCAATTCTTTGAGCAAGTCCATAATGTTTTCAGAGTCTCTCGAAGAAAGTCCCGATGTAGGTTCGTCGACAAACATGATGGATGGTTCGCGAATGAGTTCTAGGGCAATGTTGACCCTTTTGCGTTGACCACCACTGATGGTTTTATCTAAAGGACTACCAACCTTCAAATCTTTGATTTCAAACAGTCCTAAATTGTTCAGCACCTTAAAAGTGAGCCGAATGATCTGCATGTTGCTGAGGTCCCCAAAACACAGTTTAGCATTGTAAAATATATTTTGGAAAACGGTCAATTCTTCAATGAGCAAATCATCTTGAGAGACATAGCCAATGACTCCTTCAATTTTATCTTGATTTTCCTCTTTGTGTATGTCAAAACCATTAATTTGAACGCTGCCTGTGGTCGGTCGATAATTTCCATTAAGCACGTTTAGCAATGTCGATTTTCCAGCACCACTGGCTCCCATGATACCAATCAAACTGCCGGACTCTTCGTTCAGGGTCATTGGATGGAGCCCAATGTTTCCATTTTTGAACTTATAGGTGATTTTTTTTACTTGAAAACTGGCCTTTTCGCGCCCAGTATCTGACAAGAACTGTGAGATAACATCACTGTAATAAATGGGCAATACTTTTGATCCTCTCAACGAAGAACCTTGTGTAAACACGTAGGTCTTTTTCGGATTGATTAATTGACCGTTAAGTTGAAGTTCAGTACGGCCAAAGTATTTCATAAAGAGAGTGTTCACACTCTTTATATTCAATACTCTAATTTGTCCATTGATGCCTTTCGCTTGAATGTGTTGGTGATCTCCTTCTTCCTTTTCGCTGTCATTGATCAGCAATACATGCTCTGTTTTTGGCAATTCATTGTGACCAGCAGAGACAAAATCTTGAGCTAAAATATACTCTTGATTGCTAATGTTAAATGCATCTGAGACTGTTTGAACAAATTCTATGGCTTGCTCAGTATTGTTGTCATTGTCGAAGATAAACTCCAGCAATTGCACCAATACATATACTTTTTGCTTCTGGGTCAATTCTTTATTGATCTCCATGCAAATTTTTAGCACTTTGACTGAATTCAGGGAGGTTCTTTTGCGTGCTTTTAGACCTTCTCTTTTTTTGTTCTGTTCATTGTAGAAGCGGTCGTAAACAAGAAGGTATTCATGTACGAGGTCTTTGTTCAGTTGTTCATCGAGGAATGATTCTACAAAAACACGGCTATTTGATGCATCTCTTCCTACGTTTGCTACAATAGCAAATAATTGCATCAATGCTTTCAGTATCCGTTCACTCATTTAGTTCAGTTGGGAAATAAAAAAAATGAAAGCATGAAAGTAAGAAAATAAAAATGGCGAGAAAACATTCTTGCCGTACTAAATCGTTAAGGTTTAAATCCTACCAGCAAGACAGCACAACCTGAACTGGTTTTTTCCAAATTCAAATTGGCTTCTACAATGACATCAAGTGTGGAATTTACTTCGAAATCCCAGTAGGGTGAGAGCTGATGATCAGCATTGCTAAAAATTGGATTTCGCTCCTCATCAAGAACATTGAAAATTAGGTTGCCATTTGTAAGTCCACTACATGCCCCAAAACGGTATATACTGCCACCGTATAGGGTCAAATGAAATTCTGCAGTTTGTTCTTCAATCAACAAAGCTCGATACTCTTGACCGTCAGATAGGTATTCTTTGCTAAAGTTTTTACTGCAAACTGTTGCAATGGTGTCACATTGTGCAACAAGATCTGTAGAGAAGATGCAAAGACTGATGAAGATAAAAAATGGAAATATTCTCTTTGTCATGGCTTGTATCAGTTTATAATGCTGTTGCGTAATTCAATAACTTTAGCGGAGATGGCTTTTAACTGTTCAGGTGTCATATCAACCTTGGATTCGCTTGTAATTTTTGTGATTTTATTCTCTGCATCAGTAATAGGCTCTTGGTACGTATAGGTGTAATTGATCTCCCCATATAACATGTCGAGTTCATTCAATCCTTTAAGTAATCCTTCAATGCTGGAATCATCACTGTAGGGACTTAGTAAATTAATCACATTTTCTAAAGTGATTTTTTGCTCCCCTATACGATTTCGGATTGTTTCATCATGTTCAGGTTCAAAAAGATCCGTTGCAAAGTAGAGCGTTTCTATCCATCCACCTACAAGAATCATGGCACTTACATTTTCTTGCTTGTTTTGCTTTAAATAGCTATCTGCTGATTTGAAGGCGTCGGAAACCAAAGCAAGTAAAGAATCTTGCTTACCTAAGTTAGATTCAAAACGCTCGATCATTTGTTTGTCAAAAAGATTTGAAATTCCTAATTCAGATGTCAATCTTTTGGCTACTGCCATGTATGAAATGGCTTCTTGACTTTGATCATAAATTGTTGCATAACCCAAATCAGCACCATAGATGCCAAGGTTAAGCGCTTTTTTGTTGGTGGTGGTATATTCTGCAACCTTATCTGTAGCATTCAGTATTGATGCTCTGTAGTCAGCCCCAGAATTTTTGATCAGATAGGCAGTTTGAATTGGTGAAGGAATACTAAATACCTTACCGTTTAACTTCAGTAAATTAGTACTCTTACTTTCATCCTCTTTTTTTTGTTCAGTGGACGCTGTATTGCGCTTTGTCTCTTCAGCACAGCCGGTGCCAAATGTTAATAGGCCCATCAAGCACATTGCTAAAATGGTATTCGTAGAGTAATAAGTGTTTCGTTTAGACATGTTGATTTTAGCTTGGAGCGTAAGTTTAATTCTAAAAGTCGTAAAGATAACTAAATCTCAAAAATGCGGGTTTTTTTCAATTGAAATCTTAGTGCAATGTAAGCGATTAGTAGTATAATTCCTTCAATGATTGCTTTTTCGTAATTCATGAAGATGAGGTCACCAATAAAAAATAGGCAAGAATAAACCAAGACAATGGAGAATAACCAGCATAGCAATAAGGAAACCATTTGGCTCTTGGCAGGGGACGCCTTTCGAAGGGGTTTCCACCAACCGTCAGGTTGAACCCTTTCATAAAAATGTTGCAGTGTACTCTCTGCAGTTCTGGGACTTAAGAAAGTGACAACAACCCACGCAACTGTACTGAGGCCTACTGTCAATAGAAAGTTGTTGGGGTAATCAAGCCCTAAAAGTTGATTGGAAATTAGATAAGCTCCGAATGGTGCAATGCTTGCGGTGATTTCGCTCCAAGCATTTACTCGCCACCAATACCACCTTAAAATAAGTACCAATCCCAAGCCTGCACCACATTCAATTAAAAAGGTTGCGGCACCGTCGATTGTAGACATCTGTGTTGTGGAAAACAATCCTGCAAGAACGATTAAAAAGGTAAAAATGCGTGCTTTTTGAATGTAATCTTTTTGCACTTCCTCTTCCAACTCATTGTCTTTCTTTTTACGAATAAATCGTTTGTACAAATCATTGGTTAAATAGGAAGCACCCCAATTCAATTGCGTGGAAATGGTACTCATATAAGCAGAAAGAAATGCAACAAGTAACAAGCCTTTTAAGCCGGCTGGCAAATAATCCTTCATGGCCAACACAAAACCTTGTGAGGCATTTTCCACCCCAAGATTAGGGTAAAGGACCAAAGCACACAATCCTACAATTATCCATGGCCATGGACGAAGGCAGTAATGTGCAATTTGAAAAAAGAGTGTAGCCATCACAGCATGTTTTTCATTTTTTGCGCTCATCATGCGTTGTGCCACATAACCACCGCCTCCGGGTTCTGCTCCAGGGTACCAGCTAGCCCACCATTGTACAAGGCCAAAGGTCAAAAAGGCACCAATAGTCACACTATAAGTGCCTATTTTATCTGTAGTTGAACCAGAATTAATCTCAGGGAAAAAATCAAAACGCCATGCAGGCAATTGCGCTTTTAGGCCGCTAATTCCCCCAATAGGCTCACTGTTGACCACCACTATGGCCAAAATAATACAGCCTGCCATTGCAATGAAAAATTGAACAAAGTCTGTAATTGCTACTCCCAACAATCCAGACAATGAGGCATAAATCACCACGACAAGCATGGCCCCCATGATGTAATAAATGATGTTTTGCTCAGGAATGTCAAAAAATACTTGAAGGATTGCACCCAAAGCAGTATTTACCCAACCAATGATAACAGCATTTAAAAATATGCCCATGTAAACAGATTTAAACGCTCTTAGAAAAGCAGCTGCCTTACCACTGTACCTTAATTCGATAAATTCCAATTCTGTCAACACATTGGCTCTCCTCCAAAGGCGTGCAAAGAAAAAAGTTGTGAGCATGCCTCCAATCAACATGTTCCACCACAACCAGTTGCCTGAGATACCATGTTGGGCAATTTTTTCTGTTACCCAAAGTGGTGTGTCTGCAGCAAATGTAGTGGCCACCATAGATATTCCAGCGACGTACCACGGTAGTCTTCTTCCACCCAAGAAGAAATCCCCTAAACTTTTACTTGCGGTTCCTTTGAAATAAATGCCAATTCCTAAGGCGAGTACCAAATAGATTGCGATGATGAGCCAATCGACGAATGCAAGTTCCATAATTGCTTAAAAATTTAAAGGAAAGGATTTTCAATTGTTCAAAAAACGATGCAGCATTTTATTTATAAACAGTGAGGCAAACAAGCCCTTTCCTTATGATTATGTTTGCAGTATGACTGATCAAAATTCTCCAAGGCGAAAAAAAATTTCCTTTCGAAAAAAACCTAAACAAGAGCAAAGAAGAGATACCAAGTATGTGGCTACTTGTTTTAAGAATACTGAAGAGGAATTGGTTGCGGAGTTAAAAAAGTTGGGCGCAGCCGCCATACAATCAAGAAATCGAGCAGTTTCCTTTTACGGAGACAAGGAACTACTTTATAAAGCAAATATTTGGCTGAGAACAGCATTGAGAGTGCTCAAACCTATCCATAATTTCAATTCTGAAGATGCAGAAGATTTATACAATCGCTGCAAAAAAATCGCCTGGGAAAAACTCTTTAAACCTCAACAAACCTTTGCCATCGACTATGCTGTTTATTCAGACCATTTTAAACACGATCAGTACACTGCATTGAAAATGAAAGATGCGATTGTAGATCGCTTTAGAGTAGCAGGCTTGAACAGGCCCAAAGTTGATCGTAAGAATGCTGAGGTGAAAATACATTTGCACATAGATCGAAACAGAGTGACGATCTCCCTAGACAGTTCAGGAGCCCCCTTGTTTAAAAGAGGCTATCGTGAGGAACAACATAGAGCTCCCATGAATGAATGCTTGGCAGCCGCCTTATTGATGAAGGCAGGATGGAAAGGTCAACTAGATTTTCTTGATCCAATGTGTGGCTCGGGTACTTTGGCCATTGAGGCAGCATTGATGGCCGCTAACATTCCGCCTAATTTAAATCGAGTAAGTTTTGCCTTCGAACATTGGGAGGATTACGACGCAAGTTTGCTGTCTAAAGTTTTGGGAGAAGCAAAATTAGGCTTTACTCCATTGAAAGTAAATGTTTGGGCGAAAGACAGGGAGATGCGCTCAATCCGCATGTGCCGTGTCAATGTGACAGCCGCCAATATGCGCAAATCAATTCAAATAGAACAGGGAGATTTTTTCGATGCTAAACCGCCTGTAGAAAAAGGGTTCATGATCATGAACCCGCCATACGATCAGCGTCTAAAAACAACCGAAGGAATTGAAGCCTTTTATCAAAAGGTTGGCACACAATTAAAGCATCATTACATTGGTTGGCAAGCATGGATCATTAGTGCAGAAATTGATGCTCTGAAGCAGATTGGTTTGAAACCCAAAAAGAAAATCCCCTTGATGAATGGGAAATTGGCCTGCGAATTGAGGGGCTACGAATTGTTTTCAGGCAAACGAAAAGACAAATTGGCTTCTGTTTGATTCAATGAGTAACCAAAAAACACTTTTTGTTGATGTGATATTGCCATTGGCACTCCCCAATGTCTACACCTATCGTTTGCCGCGAGATTGGAACGATGAGGTCAAGATTGGTCAGAGGGTGATTGTTCAATTTGGCAAAGGCCGAAAGCAATATTCTGCTTTGGTAGATAAAATTCACGAGCAACCGCCGCAACATTATCAAGCCAAATACATAGAAGCCATAGTTGACCAAGACCCCATATTGACGTTAAAAAATCTAAAGTTTTGGAAGTGGGTCGCTAAGTATTATATGTGCAATCTTGGTGATGTAATGAGCACTGCACTTCCGGCGGGACTGCGATTAGCGAGTGAAACCAAAGTGCTCTTGCACCCCAACTATCGCGAAGTTGATCCAACACAACTGGATGATAAAGGCTATTTAATTCTAGAGGCGCTTGAGCTTCGTAATGAATTGACGTTGAAAGAAATGTCTGAAATTCTCCAGATAAAGAGTGTTCAGTCAATTGTCAAGCAGCTCATTGAACAGAAGCTAGTGATGGTAGAGGAGGAAATTAAAAGCCGCTACACACCAAAGATGATAGATTTGGTGAGTTTAGAGGCAGAGTTGTTGGACGAAAAAAAACTGCAAACTGTCTTTGATGCTTTGGAAAAGGCACCCAAACAGTTGGAGATACTCATGAATTTTGTGCAAATGAGTCAGTTGTTTTCTTCATACCCCAAAGAGGTAAAGAAATTAGAATTACAGAGGGTGTCAGGAGCGAGTGGAGCTCAAATTCAGGCATTGGTAAAAAAGAGGATTTTTCAAATTACACAGCGAGAGGCAGGTAGAATTGAGTTAACAGCTGCTAGTAGCAGTTTAAAAGAATTAAGTGAGGATCAAAAGGGAGCTTTGCGGGAAATCAACCTGCATTTTGAAAGTCATTCCACTGTTTTGTTGAAAGGAGTGACTTCCTCAGGCAAAACGGAGGTGTACATTCAATTGATACAAGACATAGTTTCAAAAGGACAACAGGTTTTGTATTTGTTGCCCGAGATTGCACTGACTACTCAAATTGTCCAACGATTACAAGTGGTATTTGGTGAGAAGATTGGCGTATACCATTCAAAATTTAACGAAAACGAAAGGGTAGAAGTATGGAATAAAGTGCTGTCTTTTAAGCAGCGTAACGATGAATTTCAAATCATTCTTGGAGCCCGTTCAGCATTGTTCCTACCATTTCAAAATTTAGGCTTGGTGATTGTGGACGAAGAACATGAAAGTTCATTCAAGCAACATGATCCAGCACCTCGATACCATGCAAGGGATGCTGCTATTGTGTTGGCCAATATGCAAGATGCTAAGGTGCTGTTAGGTTCAGCAACGCCTTCACTGGAGAGCATGTATAACGTTCAAAAAGGCAAGTTTGCCATGGTTAAGCTTGAAAAACGTTATAGGAATATGGAATTGCCAGAAATTTTGATTGCAGATATCCGAGAAGCCAGTCGTAAAAAGAAGATGAAATCTCATTTTTCGCCTCAGTTGGTTCGTTTGATGGAGGAAACTTTGCACGAAGGAAAGCAAATCATCTTGTTTCAAAATAGACGGGGTTTTGCTCCTTTCTTGTTTTGCGAAACCTGTGGCAACAGCCCACAATGTGTCAATTGCGATGTTAGTCTCACATACCACAAATACCAACGAAAGCTGAGTTGCCATTACTGTGGGTATCATATAAGGGTGCCAGTTGAATGTCCTTCTTGTGGTGACACCAATTTGCATTTTAAGGGCTTTGGCACGGAAAAAATTGAAGAAGAATTGGTGTTGTTTTTTCCTGAGGCGAAAACGGCACGAATGGATTTAGACACGACCCGCGCAAAGAAAGCCTACCATCAAATTATCAATAGTTTCCAAGAAAGAGAGGTGGATATATTGGTGGGAACACAAATGGTGACAAAGGGTTTGGATTTTGATCATGTGGGTTTAGTGGGTGTGTTAAATGCCGACAATTTATTGCACTTTCCTGATTTTAGAGCCTTTGAAAGGTCTTATCAGTTGATGTCTCAAGTGGCAGGAAGAGCCGGTCGCAAGGGCAAAAGAGGAAAAGTGATGATTCAGACCTACAATCCTGAACATCGTATTATAAAGCAAATTGTAGATCAGCAGTTTGAGGGGATGGTCAACTACGAATTAATAGAACGTAAAGCATTGCATTATCCGCCATATTACAGACTAATTCACTTAAGTGTTCGTCATAGAGATCAACATGATGCTGAGCGAGCAGCTCGAATGTTGTCCGTTGAATTGAAAAAGTTGCTTGGAAAGCGACTCTTAGGTCCTGAAACACCAAGTATTGCAAGAATAAGAAACTACTATCACCAAAATATGATGATAAAGTTGGAGCATGGCATTTCATTGGATTTGGTGAAATCACAATTAGCCAAAGTTTTGGCTGAATTTCGCGCAGATAAAAAACATCAATCAGTTAGAATAGTAGTGAACGTGGATCCACAATAGTGTTATATTTTATTGAGTTGCTCGTACAAATGTTGAAGGTAAATCTTTCGACTTTCGGTGTCAGTTTCTG
>PAVT01000015.1 GCA_002713165.1 Verrucomicrobiota bacterium | reverse complement strand
TTTGGCTTCTCTCCGGTTTAATCGCAAAGTCAATGAAGGCGGCACACACATTCGTGAAGAGTATACCTTTAACCAAAACAACAACAAAGTATTCACTTATCGGCAGATGGATGAAGATGAGGAATTTGTTGAAGACACCGTTTCAACAAAAGGCTGTAGCTATGATGTTTTGACGATGATTTATTATGCACGAAACATTGATTTTACGGGTGCAGTAATGGATCAAAAATTTCCTATTCGCATTTTTATTGATAACGAAGCTCACGATACATACATTCGTTTTAAAGGGATCAAAGAATTGGAAGTAAAGAATTTCGGAACTTTTCGTTGCATTATTTTTTCGCCTTATTTGATTGAGGGGTCAATTTTTAATGCAGGCGAAGACATGACCGTTTGGGTGACAGACGATAAAAATAAAATTCCTCTTTTGATAGAAACCCCCATTTTGGTAGGCTCAATTCGTGCGCGAATTGAGAATATTACGAACTTAAGATTTCCTTTAGCTTCGAAATTATCAGATTAAAATTTTGTAAGATCATGAAGTGGTTTTGTTCCAATTTTATTAAGCTTACATTTGGCGCATACTAATTAAAAACAATCAAAACCATGAAATCAATGAATTTATTGAACAAGATTTTATTCAGTGCGCTAATCTTAGGCGTATCATTTACTGGCTGTAGCGACGATGATGATGACGACAATCCAACACCCGCAACAAATACTGGTGGGGGATCAGGTAGTGGAGGTGGTAATAGTAATCCATCAACATTTACTTCCTTAGGAAATGACCCAAGTGGTGACGTCACAAATAATGGATTGGATGTTTTAAAAACTGAGTATTTATACGATGATAGCAAAGACTCATTGTATCTTAGAGTGACCACATCAAATTTATCAAGTCATCCAACCCATCCTTCAGTGGATTTTAATTTTGTATTACCTAATGGAACTGTGAATAATGATGCTTTAGGTCAGCCTTATTCGGGGAGTATAATGACGCATAAGTCAATTCATGTGTATACTGATGATGGTGGTATGCCTCCTTCGACTTATACCTACAACAACAATACAAGTGATTTTGCAGTTAATGGAATAAATCTTACAAAAGACACTCAAACTGCTATGAGAGGGAGTGATTTAGAGGGAATATGTAGTGGATGTGTTGATTTGAATGTTGATGTAGCATCAAACACTATTACAGTGGCATTGGATAGAAAACAATTGATCACAGATACTGAGGTTGGAGCAACAAAGTCAGCTAAATTAAAGATGTCATCTGGTGTAGGAAATGCAAGGCGTGGCACAGATACTGGTACTGATGGTGCAGAATTTACGATTTATATTAAGTGAATTTTTAAATCATTTTTAAAAGGCTCAATGGTTCATTCTGTTGGGCCTTTTTACAATGCCATCAATCCTTCAATCTTGGAGGCTTTTCGATAACGATCGACAATGCTTTCAGCATCAAGCATCAATTCCTTTGCTCCGATGCTTAAATAGTTTCCTTTATTGGATTGTTTAATCCGAACTTCTGCTTCTGGACCAAACAATGCTTCTACCAATGCCAGTTTTTGATTGTCTGCAGGGATGATAAACTTAAAGAAGAATACCATTGGCCATTCTTTGTTTTCTTTGAGCTTCGCTTTAAGTCCGTTATAATTTGATGATTTGCTCATTCTCCTTCAAGGGGTAATTTCTGTACCACTTCTGTCAAACTAATCAACAAAGCTTTTTTATCTTCATCTTCCTCTTCTTGAGCAGCAATGTTTAAGTCTGTAGTGCATTCTTGAAGCAATTGCTCATCAAAGGAGCTATCAAAGTTTTCTATGACCGTGAGTGCCTCCAAGCTTGTCATATAATCACCTTCTATGGCTTTTTTTACAAAGACGTCAAGATGACCTGAGCCGTCTATCGCAGATTGCCAAAAAGTAGCCACAAGAAAACTCCAGTAGTATTGCATGTCCTCATTGTTTAAGGCATTTATCAGTACCGGAATTGCAGATTCATCTTTCAAATCGAAGAGAAAAGCAATAATTTCTGATTCTACAGTCGGTTCATCCGTTTCTTTAAGTGTATTAAGAATACCTTCAAAAATAGTCGCATTACCCTCCTTTCGGCTTTTTTTCAATGCCGCCAGTACGATATTAGGGTCCGATGCATTGAGGTCTTTGAGTATAGATTTTTGACTTTGATTCATAAAATTGTGTCAACAAAAATGGCCAACAAATTTACGGCTATTGCCGCAATGAATTTTTTATTGTTTTATTGATTCCATTTCTTGCCTTTCATGGACTCCAATAGGAGGTAAATATTTTCGCCAAAACCATCAAAACACATCCTCTGTTTAAAATAATGTACTCCTACTGCCCCTTTTTCTATGCCCAGTTTGTTCGCACACTTTTCAATTGGCGGATGACATAGAGCGAGAATATATAGCTTCCGTAAAAAGATCTAATTGCGAGGTCCAAAAATAGCACTGCCTATGCGAAGCATGTTGGAGCCACATGCTTGGGCAATTTTATAATCATTTGTCATGCCCATACTCAGAATATCGAAGTCAGATGATTGCTTGAAATATGTTTGTTTCAATGTATCAAAAAGTGATTTTAAGTCCATAAACTCAGTTGTGATTGTGTCGTTATTCTCCGTAAATGTAGCCATGCCCATGAGTCCTCTCACATTTACATTTTTCATGCTCAGGAATGCTTCAGAAGTTAAAAGTTGATTCACTTCTTCTTGATCGAAGCCAAATTTGCTTTCTTCTTTCGCAATGTGGATTTGCAACAATACGTCAATACTGCGATCATTTTGAGCCGCCCTCTTGTTGATCTCTTTCAGTAATCTTTGGGAGTCTACTCCATGTATCAAAGCAATAAATGGCGCAATGTATTTCACCTTGTTTCTTTGAAGGTGCCCAATCATGTGCCATTGAATGTCTTTGGGCAAACGTTCGTATTTGCCCACCAATTCTTGCACTTTATTTTCTCCAAAGACCCGCTGATCAGCCTTATATGCTTCCATCAAGAGATTATCAGGCTTTGTTTTGGAAACTGCTACGAGGCAAATTTCTTTGCTAAGGGTTTTTCTAATAATTTGAATATTTTCTCGAATGCTATTCATCATTTCCGCTTGAATAGATGCTCAATCCACTTCTTAATTTTGGTTCAACCCAAGTACTTTTCGGAGGCATAATCTCACCTCGATCCGCAATTTCTTTCAATGCATGAATGCTGACAGGATAATGGGTAAATGCAACTTCAGCGAGGCCTTGATCCACCTCTTTCATTATTTCTTGTATGTCCTCTAATCCACCTTTGAAATAAATGCGTTCATCGGTTTTCAAATCATGTATCCCCAATATAGGTGAAAGGATGTGTTCAGTAAGAATTGATACATCCAATTTTTGTACTGGATTATGTTCCTCAATTAAGGCCTCTTTGGGTATTAAGCAGTACCATTTACCCGCAATATACATTCCTATCTCATGTGTTTTCTCTGGACGAAAGGTTTTGCCCTCCACAAAAATGACTTCAAATTTCTCTTGAAGCTTTTTTAGAAATAAGCCTACAGACAAATCTCCAATAGAGGTGACCATTCGATTAAATTCGAACACTTGAATGTGTGATTCAGGAATAAAATAACCCATGAAAAAATTGTAAGCTTCCTCACCTGTGTGCGCAGGGTTTGCTTCTTTCAATTCTTTGCCCAGCAATGCCGAAGAGGCGGAGCGATGATGTCCATCTGCAATATAGATGGAGGGTAAAGCTGCAAAGCAATCTCTGAGTTCCTTTATCTTTTCTTCAGTGCTTATGATCCAAAAAGTGTGTCTTACACGATTGGTGGTTGTAAAATCATACTCTGGCGATTGCAGGATGGTTTCCTGGGTAATTTCATCGATTCTTTCATGATTTGGGTATGTGAAACATACCGGCTCTGCATTGATTTCAACTGTTTTTAGATAGTTCTTGAATATTTCTTCTCGATGTGTGAGTGTCGCTTCATGTTTTTTGATGGTATCATTAAAATAATCTTCAACCGAGGCGCAAGCGATAATGCCAAGATAGGGGTGTCCATTTTTTATTTGCCGGTACACATAGTAGTTTTCCTGCTCATCCTGAGTAAGGATTTGGGTATGCACAAACTCTTCAAATTTCGCTTTGGTTTTTTTAAAACGCTCTACAGAGTTCGCATTGCTTTGTTTTTTTTGTCTGTATTCTGGGTTTAATATGTGCAAGAAGGTAAAAGGGTTCTCGTCAAGTTTTGAGCGTAAAGCCTTTTTTGAGTAGCTTACATAAGATCTAGAAGCGACCAGATGTACCTTGTCTCTCGTTGGACGAAATGCTTTAAAGGGTCGAATATCTGCCAAATCACAAAGTTTGAAGCGAAATTAAGCAATAGCAAAAAGAGCCATATTTAGTAAGTAGCCTTCCAAAGAAAGGTCTGAACGAATTAATGCTTGTAAAAGGAAATAATTTGATCGGCTAACTCAGTCCCAATTCGATCTTGGGCTTCTTTTGTCGCAGCACCTACATGGGGGCTCAGAGATAGTTGACTGTGAGACAAAATATCAGCTCTTGGCTGTGGTTCATTTACAAAAACATCAAGTGCAGCATGGCTTACCTTTCCGTTATTTAAGGCTTCGACTAAGGCATCCTCATCAATAGTACCTCCACGCGCTGCATTCAACAAGATGACACCGTCTTTCATTTTGGCCAATTCAACTTTACCTATCACAGCTTGGTCACCACCGGGAATGTGCAGACTAATAAAGTCAGATTGACCAAGAACAACATCCATGCTCGAATTTGGCAAGTCCACATTGATTTCTTGATTCGCTATCTGCAACCTTAACTTAAATTGCTTTCCAAACATGTCATGAGCCAATACATTCATGCCACAACCCAAAGCGTAAGAGGCAAGTGATTGTCCAATTCTTCCAAAGCCTATTATGCCTATGGTCTTTCCGCGCAATTCAATGCCGCCGGCATATTTCTTTTTGAGTACTTTAAAGTTAGCATGCCCCTCAATTGGCATTTTTCTATTGGAATCGTATAAGCTTCTTACTGCCCCAAACAAATGTGCCATGACCAATTCAGCTACGGACTGTGAGGAGGCAGCAGGGGTATTGAACACATGAATGCCTTTGTTTTTTGCATACTCTACATCAATGTTGTCCATTCCTACACCACCTCGACCTATCATCTTTAGTCTAGAACAAGCATCGATGAGTGGCTTTCTCACTTTAGTAGCAGAGCGTACCAACAATACTTCGAATCCATTCTCATTGATCGCATCAATTAAGTTTTCCTGAGCTACAGATTCTGTAATCACAGTAAAGCCTGCATTTTCTAAAGCTGCTTTTCCCGAAGCTGCAATACCGTCATTTGCCAATACTTTCATTTTCTATCCTTTAGTTCTTTCTAATTCTTTCATCACATCTACCAAAGCTTGCACACTTTCCAAGGGAAGAGCATTATACATGCTTGCTCTATATCCCCCTACTGATCTATGTCCGTTGATTCCACTTATGTTGGCTGCTTTCCACATTTCATCAAATGTTTCTTTTTGTTGATCGTCTTTCAATACAAATGTGGCATTCATCGTTGAGCGATCTTCTTTTTCAGTCACTCCCTCAAAAAGTGGATTTCGATCGATTTCATCATACAATGTCTTAGCTTTTTGTTCATTGATAGATTGGATCCATTTTACGCCACCATTCTTTTTTAACCACTGTAGTGTGAGCATGCTCACAAAGATTGGAAATACTGGAGGAGTGTTAAACATCGAATCTTTTTTGATGTGTGTTCTTAGGTCCAGCATTGTAGGAATATCATTGCCTGTTTTCCCAAGTGCACTCTCCTTTACAATGTAAAGCGTTGTTCCTGCTGGACCCATATTCTTTTGAGCGCCTGCATAGATTAAATCGAATTTATTGACTTCAATTTCTTTGCTGAATATATCTGAAGACATGTCACACAGTAAAGGAATTCTACTGATGGGGTACTTCTTGAACTGAGTGCCAAAAATTGTGTTGTTCGAAGTAAAGTGCAAGTATTTTGCATCAGAAGGAATTCCGAATCCTTTTGGTATGTAATTGAAATTCTTGTCTTCACTCGATGCCACAACATTGACATTGCCAATTCTTTGTGCTTCTTTAATAGCCTTCCCAGCCCAAGCTCCTGTGTTTATGTATGCAGCGGTTTCACCTTCGCTCAAAAAATTGTATGCAGCCATTAAAAAGCCCAAACTTGCTCCACCCTGAAGGAAAACGACCTGGTAGCCATCAGGTATATTGAGCAACTCCTTAACAAGGGATCGAGCATTTTCCATCACTTCCACAAAATCTTTACTTCGGTGGGAGATTTCAATTAGTGACAAGTCTAGTTCATTGAAGTTTACGACTGCTTCTGATGCTTGTTTAAGCACCTCTTGTGGCAGGATACATGGTCCTGCACTAAAATTGTGGACTTTTGTCATGGTAGGTTCGGTTTAGTTGCGCGCAAAGGTGCGAAATTAAGAAGAGAATCAGAGTAAAAACAGTCTTTTAAGCCCGATTTAGGGATCCCTTTTGGTTAGAAGTTTAAAGGTGAAAATAAATTACTTTCTTCTCTGTCTAAAAATTTTATTAATTGTATATTTGCCCTCCATTTTTTTAAGCAGCTAAAATGAAAAAAGATATTCACCCAGACGATTATAGATTGGTAGTGTTTAAAGACATGTCAAACGACTATTCATTCATTACAAAATCTACTGCAGCTTCTAAAGAAACTGTGAAATGGGAAGATGGAAATGAATACCCCTTGGTTAAATTAGAAATCTCTCATACCTCTCATCCCTTTTATACAGGTAAAATGAAATTGGTAGATACTGCTGGGCGTGTCGATAAGTTTAGAAACAGGTATAAAAAATTCGAAAAGAAAAAAGAAGAATCAGCTGAATAATAGATCGAAACATAAAAAAGCCCTACTAATTAGTTGGGTTTTTTTTATGTCCTGAAGTTATTTAGCTCAATAATATTTTCCAAGCCTCATCTATTTTTGATTGCTTTAAAAAGCCTTGTGCTTGCCTTTGTTTTTCCTCCCAACCATTTGCAACTTCAAAATGATCAGCAAATGCCTTTACTTCTTGATCATTGGGCAGGCTTTCTACATTTCCTAACATCCCAAGGTCATTTCCTGTTAAAATTGAACTATTTCTGATCTTCTCAGGCAATTGATCTACTCCAATACCCAATTGGCGAATTGGTTTTGGAACTTCGAACAAGGCATCTCCAAAAGCACGCACATAGAAGTCCCCACCCATTCTGCCAACAAGGTCAATCTTTTTTGTGTCAATTGTACCTTCATCGGTCAATATAGCATCGTCGATATGTATGAGTAAGATTTCACATATGATTAAGTTTCCTGAGCCACCTTCATCTCCCAACTCCACAATCTCTTTTACCTTGCATTCTAATTGTATGGGAGACTCTTTAACCCGAGCAGGTTTTACTAGCTGACTTTCTAAAGGAGTCAAGCCAGACTTAATGAACTCATCCACGCCTTTTGCATAGGCAGTGCTAGAAAGTGACATCTGTTGTACGATGTTGTAATTGACTACATTGATGACAACTTCCATGGTTTCTTTGGCATTTTCATAGGTGTTTTTCTGCGTATTGGTTCTTCCACTTTTTGCAGGGGAAAAAATGGCAATAGGTGGTCGAGTGCTAAATACGTTGAAATAAGAAAAAGGACTTAAGTTTCTCTTTCCATTTTTGTCTACTGTGGAAGCAAAAGCGATAGGGCGAGGTCCAATTCCGCTGAGTAAATGGTTGTGCAGTTTGCCTAAGGAAACTTCTTGTGGGTCGATGGTCATAATTCTTGGTCTAGATTCTCAAGCAAATTAACGGAATATTTTAGCTTTTTATAGGTGTCTAAAGCTTCTGAATTTGTCAAATAATTATGTACTTTTGCGCTCCTTTTTGTAAGGAAGTTCATATTACTATTTTACACAATTGCGGATGTGGTGAAATTGGTAGACACGCTAGACTTAGGATCTAGTGCTTCACGGCGTGTGGGTTCGAGTCCCTCCATCCGCACAGCAAAGTGGTGTAAAGCGATTGTTTTACGCCATTTTTTTTAATAAAAAATTCAAATGGAAGTTATAAAAAAAGACATCGATCAGTTGAATGCTGAGCTGACTATAAAAATCTCAGAGACTGATTACAAAGAACAAGTTAACGCATCATTGAAGAATTACCGCCGTCAAGCCAGTCTTCCAGGATTTAGGAAAGGTATGGTTCCTATGGGTATGATCAGAAAAATGGTTGGAACAAACATCTTGGCCGAGGAAATCAATAAAATGTTATCGGATAAGTTGTACCAATACATCAATGATGAAAAATTAAACATTCTTGGCAATCCAATGCCAAAGGAGTCCGACGAAGCAGCAATAGATTGGGAAAATCAAAAAGACTTTGAATTTACCTATGAGCTAGGAATAGCCCCAGAGGTTAAAGCAGAACTTTCTGAAAAAGATAAAGTTGAAAAGTATTCTGTAAAGGTGACTGATAAAATGATTGACGAGCAAATCCTTGAGATTGCAAAGCGATATGGGAAAATGATAGATGCAGAGGTTTCAGATGAAGAGGATATGCTTTATGGGAAATTTGAAGAGCTGAAGGGTGGTAAAGTCGCAGAGGATGGGTTGAGCAACGGAACGGTCCTGAACATTAGAACGATTGACAAGTCGAGCAATCAAAAGAAATTTATCAACCAAAAAGTAGGCGATGTGATTAAAATCAAGCCATTGGGGATTGCTGAGGAGCAGTATGTAGCGGCTTGGTTGGGAGTAGACAAAAAAGAAGTATCTGCTTATAAGGGAGTAGAGTTTCAGTTTACAATTGAAAAAATA
This sequence comes from Verrucomicrobiota bacterium, assembly GCA_002713165.1. GTDB lineage: Bacteria > Bacteroidota > Bacteroidia > Flavobacteriales_E > Vicingaceae > PAVT01. The sequence goes on along the minus strand of PAVT01000015.1, from coordinate 19,752 downwards.
AACCGCATGAGCCCAGCTGAGTTAAATCAGGAGTTCTTTGACAAGATTTATGGGAAAGATTCAGTCAAGTCAAAAGAAGAGATGAGTGAGCGATTGCGAAATGAAATGGAAGCAAGTTTTAACCAAAATGCGGAACAACTGTTTGAGAGAGAGGTTCAAGATTTGCTTATGAAGAAGGCAAAGTTGAAATTGCCTGATGAGTTTATGAAAAAGTGGTTGATGACTGCCAATGAAAAGCCATTGACCAAAGAGCAATTGGAAGAGGAATATGATCAGTATGCCGAGGGAATTAAATGGCAGTTGATAGAAAATAAAATCATTCGTGACAACGACATTAAAGTGGAGAGAGAAGAAATTGTAAACCATACAAAGGGTATGATTATGCAACAGCTTGCCAGCATGGGACAAGGAGATATGGAGGACAGTGAATTGACAGATACAGCCAACAGAATACTTGAGAATCAGGAGGAGGCACGTAGGTTATACGATCAAATGTATCAGACCAAAATGCGTGCCTTGTTTAAAGAAAAAGTGAAAGTCAAAGAAAAGGAAATTAGCTACGACGATTTCCTTAAATTGGCAGAGAAAAAGAAATCGAAATAAAAGATACATGGATTTTAGTAAAGAGTTTAGAAGTTATGCTACGAAACACAAGGGCATAAGTAGCATGCATGTAGACAACTACATGGAGTCTTCAATTACACCCTATATCATTGAAGAGCGCCAATTAAATGTTGCTCAAATGGATGTTTTCTCAAGATTGATGATGGATCGCATTATCTTTTTAGGTACTGGAATCAACGATCAAGTAGCAAATATAATTCAAGCGCAATTGCTTTTCTTGGAGTCGGCAGATGCTAAGAAAGACATTCAGATTTACCTTAATTCTCCAGGTGGAAGTGTATATGCAGGATTAGGGATATATGACACAATGCAATACATTGCTCCTGATGTTGCAACAATCTGCACTGGAATGGCCGCTTCTATGGGTGCTGTTTTATTGTGCGCTGGAACAGAAGGCAAGCGTACGGCGCTTCCACATTCAAGGGTGATGATACATCAGCCAATGAGTGGTGCTCAAGGTCAGGCTTCCGATATGGAAATAGCTGTAAAAGAGGTGCTCAAGATGAAGAAAGAATTGTATGACATAATTGCAAACCACAGCAAACAAGACTACAAAAAAGTGGAAGCAGATTCTGATCGTGATTATTGGATGTCGGCAGAAGAAGCAAAAGCTTATGGAATGATTGATGAAGTTCTTGCTAAGAAGCACTAAGCTACAATTGGTTAACTTTGATTTATCAAGTCTTAAATTATGAAAGAAAAAGATAGAGTACATTGCTCTTTTTGCGGCCGTGATAAGAAGGACACCAATGTGCTAATTGCAGGCATCTCAGGTCATATTTGTGACAATTGTATTTTGCAAGCAGGAGAAATTGTTAAAGAGGAAGTAAAGCCGAATGAGACCGATTATTCCATAACCATTCACAAACCCACAGAAATCAAGAAACACCTTGATGAATATGTGATAGGACAAGAAGATGCAAAAAAAGTGCTTTCTGTTGCAGTTTATAATCACTATAAAAGAGTAGCGAAAACTTTCATAAGTCAAGATATAGAAATTGAAAAGTCGAATGTACTGTTGGTCGGGGAAACCGGGACAGGCAAAACTCTGCTCGTAAAAACTATTGCTAAATTGTTAAATGTTCCATTCTGCATTGCAGATGCTACTGTTCTGACAGAAGCAGGCTATGTTGGTGAGGATGTTGAAAGTATTTTATCTCGACTGCTTCAGGCAGCAGATTTCAATGTAAATAAAGCGGAGAAAGGCATTGTGTTTATTGATGAGATCGATAAGATTGCTCGAAAGGGCGATAATCCTTCCATCACACGAGACGTTTCGGGTGAAGGAGTTCAGCAAGCCTTACTTAAACTACTTGAGGGCGCTAATGTAAGCGTTCCCCCACAGGGTGGGCGGAAACATCCTGAACAAAAGATGATTTCGATTGACACTCAAAACATTCTTTTTATTTGCGGTGGAGCTTTCGCTGGTGTGGAGAAGCTAATTGGCAAACGATTGAACACAAATGCGATTGGATTTAAGACTCAAGAGGCCACCGATATGTCCAAGGAGAGTAATTTGCTTCAGTACATTACGCCTTCTGACATAAGAACATTTGGACTGATTCCAGAGCTTATTGGTCGTATTCCTGTGATTACGCATTTAAACCCCTTGGACAAAGTGGCGCTAAGGCGTATTCTTACTGAACCGAAAAATGCAATAATCAAACAGTTTATTACCTTGTTTGAAATGGACAATATTGACCTTAGTTTTGATAAGGAAGTATTAGATTTTATTGTAGAAAAAGCGATAGAATACAAGTTAGGTGCCAGAGGATTGCGTTCCATCTGTGAAGCAATATTGTTAGATCATATGTTTGAAATTCCTACTAAGGTGGTGATTGAAAAATTGCGCATTAGGTTAGATTATGCGAAGAAAAGATTCGAAGACTCTAAGTTGAAACAACTTAAAGTTGCCTCCTAAATCACGTTGTCCTTTTAAGACTATAAATGGTAAAGGCATAGGGATGTTTTTCGTCAATAGGGTGGTACTCTTTACTCTCAACTTCCCATTCGCCACTCTCAAGTTTTGGAAAATAGACATCGCCCTCTATGTGCGCGTGAATCCTAGTCAGGTATATTTTACTTGACAAAGGGAGTAGCTTTCGATAGATTTCTCCACCTCCAATTACAATAAGTTCTTCTTCGTCGTTTGATTTTGCAAATTCAATGGCTTCTTCTATCTCTGTAAAAGTGTGCACGCCCTCCATGGAATAGTTTGCATTTCTGCTAATCAGTAAATTTGTTCGGTATGGCAATGCTTTGCCAAAGGATTCAAAATTTTTTCTACCGCCCAATATATGATGACCTTTTGTAGTTTTTACAAAAAACTTCATATCATCTGGCAGCCTCCATGGCAAATCATTGTCTCTACCTATGACGTTGTTTTCTGAAACTGCAACAATAAGTGAAATGATCATTGCTTATATTGCTACTGCGGCTTTAATGTGAGGATGAGGCTCGTAATTGAGCAATTCAAAATCATTATAATCAAATGAGAAAATATCTTTTACAGCTGGGTTTATTTTCATTTTTGGCAAAGGCTTAATTTCTCTACTCAACTGTATTTTAGTTTGATCAATGTGATTAAGGTATAGATGTGCATCACCAAAAGTGTGTATAAACTCACCCAAATTCAAATCACAAACCTGTGCCACCATCATTGTTAGAAGTGCATAAGAAGCTATGTTAAATGGGACACCCAAAAAAGTATCAGCGCTTCTTTGATAAAGTTGGCAGGATAAACAACCATCTGCAACATAAAACTGAAAAAAAGCGTGACATGGGGGCAATGCCATATGCTCTATCTCTGAGACATTCCATGCACTCACAATTATTCTTCTTGAGTCAGGAGTATTTTTAATTTGATCAATGGCTTTTTTAATTTGATCAATGTTCTCTCCGTTTGGACTTGGCCAAGAGCGCCATTGAGAGCCATATACAGGGCCAAGATCGCCATTTTCATCTGCCCATTCATCCCAAATGCTTACGCCGTTTTCTTTAAGGTATTTGATGTTTGTATCACCGCTCAAGAACCACAGTAATTCATGGATAATTGATCTGAGGTGAAGCTTCTTTGTTGTTATCGCAGGAAAACCTTCGTTAAGGTTGAAGCGCATTTGGTGCCCAAATACGCTTATTGTGCCAGTGCCAGTTCGATCTTCTTTTTTTACACCTTCGCTTAAGATTCTATTCAATAAATCGTGGTATTGCTTCATAAAGATGAATTAATGATTGTTTCCAAATCTAATTTTGATTTTAAGTCATCCAGCAATTTAACGCATTAAATTAAGAACAAGATATTCACATATTAGCGCAAAATTTCAATACTAAAGTAGGAATGTATTCAAGAATCAAAGGCGACGAAACAACTCATCTTTCTGAAGTGTGTCTTTCTTCTTTTCATGATTTAGTAATTCCTCTTGATGGCCTTTTAATTCTTCATAAATGTCGAGGCGAAATGCAATGTAATGAATTTTGAAATTTACCCCATCCTCAATAAATAGTTGATTCCCAGAAGAATCTCTTATCGAATTTAGACTAATCCTGAATTTATTACCCATCAGATACTTATCGCTAATAGTGTTAATTATTTTTTCTTTGTTTGATTCAGACAATGAAGAGAAATTATATCCAAAATAAAAAAGGGTTTTCTTAAAGAATGATAAGACAACTCTTGATCTCATTCCGCCTACCTTACTTCTTTTTAAAAGTGTAGTAATTGTTTTTCGTTCGCTTTTAAACAGGCGTTTAGATTTAAGTTCTTTAGGAATATCATTATAAAAGCTACCAAAAATCAATTCGTCACTGTATTTTATGGGCTGATGGGTTGGAATTGATTCAAGTTTCTTGCAACGTTCTAATAATTCTAGATAATAAGATTCTTGTTCAAATCGTTTTAGCAGAGTTTTCGAATAGTCTTTATAATAGTAATATGAGTTGAGATTAATCTTGGAGCCAAGATAGTTGTCTACTCTTTTTTGCAAATGTTGAAGCGCCTTCATTGTTGTTCCTTTGTAAGGATGATCATGACCAGGGTATGCTAATCTATGGATCGAAGGAAGCGAAATAGAGATAACTATTAAGAGCCAATTGTTAACAGTAGGAAAACTTTAAAGTAATACGCCTACAATTACAGCTGTAAATAAAGAGGCTAAAGTTCCCCCAATGAGTGCTTTAATTCCATATTTTGACAATACACCTTTGCGTTCTGGAGCTAATGCTCCTATTCCACCAATTTGAATGCCAATGGAAGAAAAATTTGCAAAACCACAGAGTATATAGGTAGCCATTATGATGGATTTCTGTTCTGCGAATACACCTAAGTCTTTCATCTCGCCCAAAGAAACATAGGCAACAAATTCGTTTAGAATGGTTTTTTCACCTAACAACTGTCCAACAAGAATCATATCCGCACTGTTGACTCCCATAAGCCATGCAACTGGGGCAAAAGCATATCCTATGATAAATTCAAAGGTTAATCCATCAAAACTTGTAGCATTTTGTATAAGCTCGTTAAGACCACTGTATTCGCCTATGATGTCCTTCAAAATGTAATTCCCCATAGTTATGAAAGCAATAAAAACCAGTAACATTGCACCAACATTAATCGCAAGCCGGATGCCATCTGTAGTTCCATTGCTGATAGCTTCAAGTGCATTGCTGCCAATTTTTTCTTTGCTGATGTTCATTGTACTGTCAATGGCCTCAGTTTCAGGTACCAATATTTTTGCTGCGACAACAGCAGCTGGTGCGGACATGACTGAGGCAGCCAATAGATGCTTTGCGAAAAATATTTGTTGGATTTCATCACCACCCCCTAAAAAGCCAATGTATGCTGCCAATACTCCACCTGCAATTGTTGCCATTCCGCCAGACATCAAGCAAAGTAACTCAGATTTGGTCATTGTATTTAGATAGGGTCTTACCAATAACGGGGACTCTGTTTGACCAAGGAATATATTGCCAGCAGCAGCCAGACTTTCAGCACCAGAAAGTTTCATCAGTCTTTTCATGATCCATGCAAAACCAACGACAAACTTTTGCAGTATGCCCCAATAATATAGTAAGCTTGTTAGCGCAGAGAAAAATACTATTGTGGGTAGTACTTGAATGGCAAAATTTAATAAGCCATTTTCAATTTTTTGAGTTTCAAACGACTCGAAAAGAAAGGCGGTGCCGGCATTTGTAAATGAAATAATTTTTACAAAAAACTTGCTTACAGCCTCAAAGAAATATTCAGCAAATGGCACCTTTAGCACCAATAAAGCGAGAATTATTTGCAACAAAAGACCTTTGATGACTAATTTCCAATTGATTGCCTTTCGATTTTCACTGAAAGAAAATGCGATTAGCAATAAGCTTAGAATGCCAACAGCACCTCTAAAAAAGGAATTTAAACTAAAGCCATGAAGAGGAGTAGGGGAAATTGACGTGGAAACTGATTGTGAGACAGCCGAGCTGTCAATCTGCTCAACTACAGAGTTTGATAATATGTTGGAGTCTGCTTGTCCAAATATTGTTCCGCAACTTAAAGTAAATGTTAGTAGAGTAAGGCATAAGACTAGTGATCTGAAGTTGAATTTAGTTCTCTTTTCCGTTGCGCTTATTGATTTCATCTCGCAACCTAGAGGCTTCTTCATAATTTTCTGTTTCAATGGCATGTTGAAGTTTTTCCTTCAGTTCAGATAGTTTTAGCGAATCTATGCCTTTTTTTTCTTTTGGTTGAATAGGTTTTTTTGTGCTCTTTACTTTAGGCTTTGATTTTTCATCCTCCTCATCCAAAACAATTCCTGCATCCTCTAAAATAAACTCATAGGTAAATATTGGACACTTAAACCTAACTGCAATTGCTACTGCATCAGAAGTCCTTGTGTCAATTTCTACTTTTTTACCATCTTTTATGCAGATGAGTTTAGCGTAAAAAATACCTTCAATGAGGTTGTAGATTAGTACCTCTATTACCTTAACTTCAAAAGAATCCGCAAAACTTTTTATTAGATCATGTGTAAGAGGCCTGCTAGGTGTCATGTCCTCAAGCTCAATGGCAATTGCCTGCGCCTCAAAGCCTCCGATTATTATAGGCAACCTTCGCTGTCCTTCTTGTTCCGCCAAAACTAAGGCATAGGCTCCTGATTGAGTCTGGCTGTAAGACAATCCAACGATTTCTAGGCCAATTTTATTCATAGGAGGTAACTTATAAGGATATGTTTAATTAAGCATTTAAGCGCTTCACCGCTTCAACAAGTTTTGGAACAACTTCAAAAGCGTCTCCAACGATTCCATAATCTGCGGATTTGAAAAATGGAGCCTCTTTGTCCGTGTTGATGACAACAATCACCTTACTTTGATTGACTCCTGCCAAATGTTGAATGGCTCCTGATATCCCTATTGCAATGTAGAGATTGGGCCGAATGGCTACTCCGGTTTGTCCTACATGCTCGTGATGAGGTCTCCAATCCATGTCTGCTACAGGTCTTGAACAGGCTGTTGCTGCACCCAATTCTTTTGCCAAATCTTCAACCATTTGCCAATTTTCAGGTCCTTTCAAGCCTCGTCCTGCACTGACAACTTTTTCCGCCTCAGGCAATGGTACGTCCGTGCTTGCAATTTTCTGATCAATGACAGTTATTCGAGGAGTACCAAGTTCTATATCTACGTCTTCTACATTCGTGGTATTTTTGAATTCTTTCTTTTCAATGGAATTCGGCATTACGGTCACAATTTTATTCTCGGAAAGGATTTTTATGTTTGCAAAAGCTTTCCCTGAGAACACACCTTTTCGTACCATAAAACCATCAGAATTATCTGGCAATCCCACAGCACCAGTGACCATACCTGCATTCATTTCAACTGATAGAATTGGTGCGATAGCTTTTCCATTTAAGTCATGAGATAAGATACAAAGATTTGAACCTTCCATTTTTACAATTTCATGAATGGCCTTTGCAATTAAATTTGGCTGAAAACTAGAGATTGAAGAGGACTGAACTTGAATTAATCTATTTGCCCCATATTTGCCTAATTCATCCATTGAATTGACTTTGCCGACACTTATGGCAACGACTTCTTGATTGCTTGTTTCTGCTGTTTGTGCAGCATAAGAAACTGCCTCCAATGATGACTTTAAAACATCACCACCCTTAGTACTTACATAAACAATGATTGACATATCTTATATAATTTTTGCTTCGTTTCTTAATAGTTCGATTAATTCTTCGGGATTTTCAGCATCCACAAATCTACATTCACCTTTAGCTGGTGGAAGTTCATAGCCTACTATCTCCGTCATATAATCAGTATTGCTAGGTTCAATGACATTAAGGGGTTTAGTTCTTGCTGCCATTATTCCACGCATATTCGGGATTCTCGCTTCAGCCATTCCTTTTGCCGCACTAAGAACAAAGGGCACTTCTACTTCTAAAACTTCCTTGCCACCTTGAATGTCTCGTTCAATGGTCGCTTTTGATTCTACAATATTCATTTTAGAGGCATAAGAAATATATGGCATATCCATTAGTGCAGCAATCATCCCGCCTACTTGTGAGCCATTGTAATCAATGGTTTCTTTCCCACAAAAAACCATATCAAATCCTTCTTTTTTAGCATAATCCGCTATATTTTGAGCCGTGTTCAGAGCGTCTGACGCAAGAGTGTTAACCCTTACGGCATCATCTGCACCAATGGCCAGAGCTTTTCGTATTGTTGGGTCGTTTTCTGCGCCACCTACATTTATTACCGTAACTGAACCCCCTTGCGATTCTTTGATTTCTAGAGCCCTAACAAGAGCATACCATTCATCATATGGATTGATAATGAACTGAACACCGTTTGTGTCGTAAGAGGTGTTGTTATCTTTAAATGCGATTTTTGCCGTTGTATCAGGAACTTTACTAATGCAAACTAATATTTTCATAATGAGACTATGTTATTTAAAATAAAGGCGTTGAAGTAGTTAGAACATCCGCATGAATAAAGGTTAACAAAATTAATTAAAAACAAATGAAAGTCGATTCAGTTCTAAAGAAAGTATATAATTGCTGAATAAAAAGTACCATCTTGTTCGAAGTATATTTTTTAATTTTGGAAATCAATATTTAGGTATTCGACAAATGAAAACATTACAATTCAGAGAAGCTTTAAGGGAGGCGATGACAGAAGAAATGCAATCAGATGATCGCGTCTTTCTTATGGGAGAAGAGGTCGCGGAATACAACGGTGCCTACAAGGTGAGCCAAGGTATGCTAGAAGAGTTTGGACCAGACAGGGTAATTGACACTCCCATTGCTGAGTTAGGATTTGCAGGAATTGGTGTAGGTGCAGCGATGAATGGATTGCGCCCAATCATTGAGTTTATGACCTTTAATTTCTCATTAGTGGCTATAGATCAAGTAATTAATTCTGCAGCCAAAATGCTAAGCATGTCAGGTGGACAATTTGGAGCTCCTATGGTATTCCGTGGACCAACAGCATCTGCAGGTCAATTAGGTGCGCAGCACTCACAAGCTTTTGACAATTGGTATGCCAATACACCTGGACTAAAGGTGATTGTCCCCTCCAATCCTGCTGATGCAAAAGGTTTATTAAAATCTGCAATACGAGACGATGATCCAGTAATCTTTATGGAATCTGAACAGATGTATGGAGACAAAGGAGAAGTGCCTGAAGGAGAGTATGTAATTCCTATTGGATCAGCAAAAGTCGTGAAACAGGGTACTGATGTTACACTTGTTTCTTTTGGTAAAATAATGAAAGTAGCGATCACAGCTGTAGAAGAATTAGCAAAGGAAGGTATAAATGCGGAGCTGATTGATTTAAGAACAATTCGTCCTATTGATTATGCTACAGTCATAGAATCCATGAAAAAAACCAATCGCATGGTCATTTTGGAGGAGGCATGGCCTCTTGGCAATATTTCAACTGACTTAACATATACAGTGCAGAGAAATGCCTTTGACTATCTTGATGCACCCATCCGTCGCATCAATACCAAAGATACTCCGCTTGCTTATGCTCCTACCTTAGTAGAGGCATGGTTGCCCAATGTAAAGGATGTTGTTGAGGCGGTTAAAGGAGCAATGTACGTCAAATAGTACTCCTGAATCGGAAATTTCACTTACATTTTTTAGGCAAGAAGAATACTTGCAATTAATTTGAAATAAATCTACTTTTGCGGCCTTCAAAAAAGCAGACAAAATAAATATATACATCTAATACATTAATTATGAATTTTCTATTATACGTTGTACCTCTTTTAGGTATCGTTGGATTGTTAGTCATGGCAGTGAAGTCAGCATGGGTGAGTAAACAAGATGATGGCGATGAAAATATGGCAGAATTGGCAAAGCATATTGCTACAGGTGCAATGGCTTTTCTAAAGGCAGAATGGAAGGTGATGACATATTTTGTGATCATTGCAGCAATACTTTTAGCTTGGACTGGAACCATGACCGATCCAACCCATCCGCAAACACATCCAGTAATTGCGATTACCTTTCTAATTGGAGCATTCTTGTCTGCATTTGCTGGCTATTTAGGTATGAACATTGCCACCAAAGCGAATGTAAGAACTACGCAAGCAGCAAGAACTTCATTGGCAAAGGCATTAAAAGTATCGTTTAATGGTGGCACAGTAATGGGACTCGGTGTTGCAGGTTTAGCAGTCTTGGGACTCGGAGGTTTGTTTATCGTGATGATCTCAATGTTTGGACCAGAAGGCTCCATGACCGATCACGGTAGTATTATATTGGCCATTGAAGTTCTAGCAGGTTTTTCATTGGGAGCTGAATCAATTGCTTTGTTTGCGCGAGTTGGTGGAGGTATTTATACAAAAGCCGCGGATGTTGGTGCAGATTTAGTAGGGAAAGTAGAAGCTGGAATCCCCGAGGATGATCCAAGAAACCCCGCTACTATTGCAGACAATGTTGGTGACAATGTTGGTGATGTAGCAGGTATGGGAGCTGATTTATTTGGATCATATGTAGCTACAATTCTAGCAACCATGGTTTTAGGGGCTGAGATTGATGCTTCTGCTGATAATTTTGGTGGATTGTCGCCCATATTATTACCAATGGTTATCGCAGGATTAGGTCTAATCTTCTCTATTGTTGGAACATTATTTGTCAAAGTAAATAATGAAGAAGGGAATGTGCAAAAGGCTTTGAATTTAGGAAATTGGATTTCGGTGATTCTTACAGCCGGGGCTTCTTTCTTTTTAGTGAATTATCTATTGCCAGAAAATTTATCAATTAGGGGAGAGACGTTTACAGCCATGCAAGTATTCTTTGCAATTGTGACAGGTTTAATCGTGGGTGCAATCATGAGTATTGTGACTGAATACTATACTGCGATGGGTAAGAAGCCTGTGAATTCTATTGTTCAACAATCATCAACTGGTCATGCAACCAATATTATTGGAGGCTTAGCCGTTGGTATGGAATCGACCGTTATTCCAATCATTGTTTTAGCCGCAGGTATTTTCGTTTCATTTGAATTTGCAGGCTTGTATGGAGTGGCTATTGCTGCCGCAGGTATGATGGCAACTACAGCTATGCAATTGGCCATTGATGCCTTTGGACCCATTGCCGACAATGCAGGAGGTATAGCTGAAATGAGTGGTTTGCCGGAAGAAGTAAGAGGAAGAACAGATAATTTAGATGCTGTTGGAAACACAACTGCAGCTGCAGGTAAAGGTTTTGCCATTGCCTCTGCTGCATTGACCGCGCTTGCTTTGTTTGCTGCATTTGTTGGTGTAGCCGGAATTGATTCAATAGATATTTATAAAGCAGATGTATTGGCTGGTTTGTTTGTTGGAGCAATGATTCCTTTTATATTTTCTTCATTGGCAATTGCGGCTGTAGGTCGTGCTGCCATGGATATGGTAACAGAGGTGAGAAGACAATTCAAGGAAATTCCTGGAATCATGGAATACAAGGCAAAGCCTGAGTATGATAAGTGTGTTGAGATTTCAACAAAAGCCTCAATTCGTGAAATGATGTTGCCTGGTTTAATTGCCCTTATCGTACCGATAATTGTAGGCTACATTTTTGGCCCCGAAGTTTTGGGTGGATTGTTAGCAGGTGTAACCGTTTCTGGCGTGTTGATGGGAATATTTCAAAACAATGCAGGTGGTGCATGGGACAATGCAAAAAAATCCTTTGAAAAAGGCGTGTTGATCAATGGCAAAATGGAATATAAAGGCTCTGATGCGCATGCTGCATCAGTGACAGGGGACACGGTAGGAGATCCATTTAAAGATACTTCAGGACCTTCAATGAATATCTTGATCAAATTGATGTCGATTGTTTCGCTGGTAATTGCACCACATATTTCAGAGGGTGGTCATGGTTCAGCCCATACTTCAGTGCAAGACGACAATACCATGCAAATCATCCCCGCAATGGTGATCGAAGATGGTAAATATGAAGTTGGTGCTGAAACGATAAATTGGGAAGGAGAGAAAGTAGGCGGAGAGCACAATGGAGAGATAAAAATTAAAAGTGGCTATTTAGTGTTCGAAAATGATCAACTAAAAGAAGGTGAGTTTGAAATAGACATGGCTTCAATTACTGTTAGTGATATTGAGGATCCTGAGGAAAACGCAGACTTGGTTGGTCATTTGAAAAGTCCTGATTTTTTTGCCGTAAGTGATCACCCTACTTGCAGTTTGAAAGTATTGCGTTCGGTTGGTCAAGGCAGCACTAGAACCTTCATGTGTAACCTTACAATGAAAGGGGTGAGTAGAGACATTAAATTCGATGTGTTTCTTGACAATGTTAACGATGGGTTAAAGGTTCAGTCTCAATTTGCGATTGATCGCACTAAATATGGAATTACATACAAATCTAAAACCTTAGATGCATTGCTTGACAATTTCATTCACGATCAGTTCAACGTGAATACGACATTTATAGCAAGGAAAGGATAGTCTATTGATACTAAAATAAGCCGTGTATTTCTGCATCAATGCGGCTTATAACTTTACCTAGATCTTCAGAATTCTTAATAAAATTGGTATCATCTACATCAACGATCAAGAGTTTGCCTTGGTCATAGGTGCTAATCCATGCTTCATACCTTTCATTCAATCGTTTAAGGTAGTCTAAACGAATACTTTCTTCATACTCTCTTCCTCTACTGCTGATCTGATCTACCAAAACAGGAATAGAGGCTCTAAGATATATTAGCAGATCAGGAGGTTGAATAAAGCTCTCCATAAGTTTGAATAAGGAGAAGTAACTTTCAAAATCTCTTGAAGTCATAAGCCCCATTGAATGCAAGTTAGGGGCAAAAATGTATGCATCCTCATAAATTGTACGATCTTGGATTACATGCTTCTTACTTTTTCTAAACTCTTGAACTTGACTAAATCTGTTATTTAAAAAATAGACTTGCAAGTTGAAAGACCAACGTTGCATGTCATTGTAAAAATCGTTCAGGTAAGGGTTCTCATCCGCATCTTCATAATGGGCTTCCCATTTATAATGCTTTGAGAGTAGTGAGGTTAAAGTTGTTTTTCCAGACCCTATATTTCCTGCGATTGCGATGTGCATAAATCAAATTTTAAGAGACTAAAATAATAAAAACAAGAGATAGATTTACTATGCCATTTATTTAATCCGATAGATGAAGCTTTTGCTTTTTGTACTTAAGTAAAGCTTTTCTTTTTCAATTCTGGCATTGATTAAACTGTCTTGAATCAGAGGTCTACAGTTCTCTTCGAAGTCTTTCAATGAATAAGAGCAGAGTTCATCTGATCGCTCAAAATTTAAATAGCCCTCCTTAGGTTGAAAATGTGTCAACCCCTTTATCGGTATTCTTTTTAAAAATGTTCCAAAATGATCAAATACATAAATTCCACTCTTCTTTTCATTGACATAGAGTTTATTGTTGTACTCCACCATAAAATTGGGATTGATTCTATTTCCGAACCATTGAATTAGGTTAACTGTCTCTTGAGTTTGGTTAAATTCTTCATCAAGATGATAAATTTTTTGACGTATACGGTCGAATACCCAGAACCCATTTACTCGCGAACGACAAGCGATCGAACTTTGATCAAAGCCCAAGGTTTGTAAATCAATAGCCTCACCATTAACGGCCAGATAATTGTCAAGGAAAAGAATAAAATTATAATCTTTGAAATAAAGTAAAATTTTATAAGGGTCTGTTGCATCAACAAATGAAATAGCCCCATATCTTCGACTATTAAATGCATTCAACGAATCTCCAAATTTGTTATACATATATAGATTTTGACCATCGCCAATGTAGAGATTGCCCAATTGGTCAGTTGTCATGTATGAGATGGATTTCTTAATTTCACTCACAAGTTCGAATTCTTGTGCAATACTCTTAACGTTGAGTGCAAAATAAAATGTACAAAGAGGTATAAGAAGTTGAAACATTTTCATGAATTATCTGGATTGCTTCACCAAACGCAGAATATCTTCTATATATTTTCTGTCATTTGATAATCGCGGTACTTTATTTTGACCACCAAGCTTGTTTCTACTTCTCATCCAATCGTAAAAACTTCCTTTGGGCAAAGATTCTATTTGCGGCACATCTAAAGCAAGGTTACCTTTCCGTTTAGCTTCGTAATCGGAATTGACCTCTTTTAGTTTAACATCTAAATGGAATTGAAATTCTACTAAGTTTTTTGGAGCAGTTTCAAATTCAATTAACCATTGATGGCAACCAGCTTGTTGATTCGTAAGATGCACGGGAGCCGCAGTATATTCTGCCACCGTAGAGTTTGTTAATCCGCATGCATAGTTGAGTGCTTGTTCTGCATTGTCAATGATTACTTCCTCTCCAAAGGCATTCATATAGTGCTTTGTTCTTCCCGAAACCTTAATTCGAAAAGGATATTTTGATGTAAACTGAACAGTATCACCGATTTTATACCTCCAAAGTCCTGCATTGGTAGAAATCAAGATTGCGTAATTAGTGTTTAATTCAATTTCATCTAATTCGAGCGTCCGCGGGTACTCATTGTCCCATTCATCAACTGGCACAAACTCATAGTATATGCCGTAGTCCAACATCATGAGTAGTTCGGAAGGTGCATTTAAGTCTTCAATTCCAAAGAATCCTTCTGAAGCATTATAGGTTTCCAGAAAATTCATCTTACCTATATCCAATATTTCATCAAACTGTGATTTATACGGCCCAAATGCTACACCACCATGAAAAAAAACTTCAAGGTTTGGCCATATCTCGTGTAACGTCTTTTTATTGTGTTTTTTAAGCATTTTATTCATTAGAATCAAAGTCCAAGATGGAACGCCAGAAATGCTTGTAACATTTTCATCAGCAGTTAATTTGGCCATCTTTTCTAACTTCAATTCGAAATCGTCCAGCAATGCAGTTTCACGGTCAGGTGTGCGTCTTATTTCCGCCCAGAAGGGCAGGTTTTTAATTATGATTGAAGATAAGTCTCCATGGTAACTTCCCATACTTGGGTTGATAGTTTGACTGCTACCGCCCATCATCAAAGTCTTACCTGTAAATATTTGAGTATCCTCATGTGTTGAACAATAGATGGATAACATGTCTTTGCCGCCTTTGTAATGGCATTCATCTAAGGCTTCCTTTGATACAGGTATGTATTTACTTTTGTCGGCAGTGGTGCCAGAAGATTTTGCAAACCACTTTGTTTCACCAGGCCACAAAATATTTTTTTCGCCCACCATCATTCTTTTGATGAATGGTTTAAGGCTCTCATAATCTTGTACCGGAACACTCTCTTTGAAATCTTTAATCGAATCTATTTTAGAGTAGTTATAGTGCGTTCCCCATTCTGTATCCTCTGCTGAACTAACCAATTGTTCAATCCATTCCTTTTGCACCTCATTGGGATATTTGGTGAAGAACTCTATTTGGTGCATTCTTTTTTTCATCCACCACGAAAAAAGAGAGTTTATTAATGGCATTTAATCATTTGATAGGCATATAAAAATATCCATTTTAATTATAAAAGCCCATTCAATTTTGAATGGGCTTTTGCACTAAGGTTTAATTATTTTAATTAAATACAATATCAACAGGGAGCCTTGTGTAAATCCCCTCTGAAGAAATTACTCGCTTAATGTTGCTGTAATACTTTTCTGCGATTCCGTAATTGTCTCCAAAAATATGAATGCTTGCCCCTTGTGATAGTTCTTTCAACATTTTTTCGAAGGGATCCTCTTGAGCAGGTAACTCTAAGATTTTGTAATTTTCGATTTGTGCCAATTGTATGGCCTCATTGATTGCAGTTTGTAAACCACCAATCTCGTCAACCAGACCAACTTCTATTGCCATTGCACCTGTCCAGACTCTTCCTTGACCAATACTATCAACTTCAGTTTGGGTCATGCCTCTACCTTCAGCAACTTTTTTTGTAAAATCATCATAAACTTTCTCAATCATTTCTTTTATGGCATCATGTTCAGTTTTTTCCATCGGACGTAGAGCATTTATGCCATCAGAATAGGTGTTGGTATTCACCTTATCAATATGAATGCCAAGTTTGTTGTTAAAGAGACCTTGCATATTTGGAATTAGTCCAAAAACACCTATAGAACCAGTAATGGTAGTGCTTTCAGCAAATATTTTATTGGCGGGAGAAGATATGTAATAACCTCCTGAAGCAGCATAATCACCCATAGAAACCACCAACGGTTTTTCAGCTTTTGCAAGTTTTGCTTCTCGCCAAATTACATCAGATGCTAAGGCACTGCCACCTGGTGAATTCACTCTAAAAACGATTGCTTTGACACGGTCATCTTCTCGCGCATCTTTTAAAGCATCAGCGATTGTTTTAGACCCCATAGCACCGTCTCTGCTTTCGCCACTAACTATTTCTCCCTCAGCGTAAATTACGGCGATTCTATTTTTGGAAGAACGCATGTAAGGTACTGTCGTACTGCTGTCAACTTTGGGTCTTCTTACTTTACCAAAACGGCTCAATGAAATTGTTTTGGGCCTCTCATCAGGCTCGAGATCAACTTTTGTTGACAGCATGCTCCAAATTTCATCTTCGTATTTTAGTCCATCAATCAATCCATAATTTACTGCATCTTCGGTTTTTCTAATCGCCAAATTATCAGCAAGTTCATTTAACTTCTCTACATCTATTGATCGGCTTGTTGAAATTCCTTTAAGTTGATGGTCCCAAATCGAATTTACCCATTCGGAAATTTGGTATTTATTTGCTTCACTCATCTCATTCCTTGTAAACGGTTCAATGGCACTTTTAAATTTGCCATGGCGCACCACCTGCATGTCTATTTCCAGCCTTTCCAATGCATCTTTAAAGAACATAAGTTGTGCACTTAGCCCCTTAAAAGTCATTCCTCCAGCAGGGTTGAGATATATTTCGTCAGCCACACTGCATAGATAATATTCGTTTTGACCAATAAACTCATTGTAGGAGAGGATAAATTTTCCTGAGCTTTTAAAATCAATCAAAGCATTTCTAATCTCCTCAGTAGAAGCTAAGTTAGCTTGTAAGTTTTGTATATCAAGATAAATGCCTTTAATGTTGTCATTGGCTTTGGCTCTTTGAATTGAGCCAACGATTTGTTCTAAGCTTAAAGGAGTTTTGTCTTCAAATTTTCCAAAGTCAAAATTTTCAAATGGATTGTTGGTTGGTTGATCCACAATTCTATTTTCCAACTTAATGTGCAGTAGAGAGTTTGAAGCAACAGTTGGGATGGAGGGCTGTTGAGAAGAGGACACAATTGCGCTAAATATGGCGCCAAAAATGAACACACCAATAAAAGAGGCTAGAATAAAGCCCAACATAGAGGCAAAGGTAAATTTGAAAAATTGTTTCATGAGATTAGATTTATATTCGTTACAAATTTAGAGGCTAAACTATAGCTTTTCATTTAAACTACATTAATGGTATCCATTAAGGATAATAGGCAACTTAATTATTGTATTGGCTTAGGATCAAATATAGGTGACCGTGAAAATTTATTGGTAGAGGCTTGTAAATTATTGGGGCAAAAAGCAGGCAGTATAGAGAAAGTTTCTTCAGTGTACTTAAGTGAGCCTTGGGGAAATGATGAATTAAAGCCTTTTCTAAACATGGCATTGATCATTCAAAGTAGATTGCACCCACTTGAAGTATTGAAGATTTGTCAAAGCATTGAAGATACATTGGGTAGAACAAGAGTTGCCGTCAAGATGGATTACATAGATCGTACAATAGATATAGACATATTACTCTGTGATCAAAATATTATTGAGCATGAATTTCTCACTGTTCCACATCCGCATTTAGCTAAAAGGAATTTTGTATTGGAGCCCTTGGTTGAAATTGCAGGGTCTTGGATTCATCCAGAATTAAATAAAAGCATAAAAGAGTTGAAATTAATGTGTGACGACCATAATATGGTAAAGCGATCAATGCCTCCATTAATTAAGCCTGCCAGCAATGAATCATAGAGGAATTAGCCTTTCTTAATTTTTGTCGGAGTTAACAATATTGACTAATATTGCAGCTTAAACTAATTGTGTTAGAATTCAAACAGAAATGAAAAAGCAAAATTTCAAAAAATATTTAATTGTAGGTATTGCAGGCGCAACAATGATCGCGTGTAATCCGCTGAATAACATGACAAAGCGAGCTGAAGAGGTGACTTACAGTGTTACACCTAATCCGCTTGAGATGCATGGTGACAGTATACAAGTAAGCATATCAGGGGCTATTCCTCCTAGATTTTTCAATAAAAAAGTTTCAGTTGAAGTAACACCTACCTTAAATTATGGTGAAAATAAGACTGCATTTGATAAAATTGTTTTAGTTGGTGAGGATTCTGAGGTAGAGGGACAAAAAATTCCCTATGAGAAAGGTGGAAATTTTGCATATATGGCAATGATTCCATACGAAGATGGAATGCAAGTGTCCACATTAGATGCTGTGGCTGTAGGGATGTACAAAGGAAAAGAGAAGGCGTTTGATCCAAGACAAATTGCAACAGGAACCATTATAACACCTGCCTGGGCAATGGAAGACGATCGTGTGATTTTAGGTGCGGACAATTTTGAAAAAGTGGTTCCTAAGCAACAAACTGCAACTATCAACTATTTGGTGAACAGTGCTCAAGTTAGATCTTCTGAGTTAAGCGATGAAGACATAAAAATGTTGGCTAATTGGATGGAGGAGATGGCTGGTAACCCAATGTTTGAGTTCAAAAATGTTGAAGTAACTGCATATGCATCGCCAGAAGGTGAGTTGTCTTTGAATTCTAACTTGGCAGACAACCGTGCATCTTCAGCTGCAAGCGCCGTTGATAGAATGATGAGTAGAAGGAAAATTGATGATTCAGCGGAAGGCTTTTATAACAAAATGGGCAAAGGTGAAGATTGGGATGGATTTAAAAAAGCCATGCAAGCTTCTGATATTAAAGACAAAAATTTGATTCTCCGTGTGTTAGAAATGTATGAAGACAACATTAAGCGTGAAGAAGAAATTCGAAATCTTGCCGAAACTTTTGAGGTGATTCAAGAAGAAATTCTACCTAATTTAAGAAGATCTGAACTTACCGTTAAGGGTGTATTGAATAGCTTCTCAGATGAAAAAATAAAAGAGTTTGCTAAATCTAATCCTGATACATTGTCTGCTGAAGAATTGTTGTATGCCGCTACTATGTATGATGGAATGGATGACAAAATGACCATTTACAATACATACGCTAAGATGTATGCTGATGATTGGAGAGGGCCAAACAATGTTGGATATGTTTACTTCATGCAAAATAATATGGAGTCTGCAAAGGCAGAGTTTGATAAAGCTAATAGCCTAGCACCTGGAAATAAAGTGGTAAGTAACAATTTAGGTGCATACGAAAGAGCAAATGGCAACCTAGAGAAAGCAATGGAATATTATGAAGCCGCAAAGGGAGCAGGTGAAGCTGTTGGAAACAATATCGGCTATTTACAACTGAAAAGTGGTGATTACGTTTCTGCGGTCTCTAATTACGGATCAATGAAAACGTTTAATGCTGCATTGGCACAAACCTTAAATAAGGATTACCAAACTGCGCTGCAAACGATTGACAACTCTCCTGCGGCAGATCAAGCTGGAGGCTATTATTTAAAAGCTGTTATTGGTGCTCGTATGGCAGATCAAAACAT
>PAVT01000014.1 GCA_002713165.1 Verrucomicrobiota bacterium | reverse complement strand
TGATTGCATTAATGAAAAACCAAGTAGATGCTATCAGAGGACATTCTTCTGAAGATTCTATTGCGCATTTTATGAATTCCTCTCTCAATAAGACTGAGATGAATAAAGTGAGAGAGGATTTGCAAGCTGGCAAGACGCGCTTATTATATGTTGCCCCCGAAACACTTACCAAACAGGCCAACATTGATTTCTTCAAAACCATTAAAATTTCATTTTTTGCCATTGACGAAGCCCACTGTATTTCTGAATGGGGACATGATTTTCGTCCAGAGTACAGTCGATTGAGAAGCATTATTGAAGCCATTGATCGTGTACCAATTATTGCTTTGACTGCAACGGCAACTCCCAAGGTACAACAAGACATTCAGAAAAATCTAGGGATGTCAGAAGCGAATGTTTTCAAGGCCTCTTTTAATCGCTCAAATTTGTATTATGAAGTCAATCCTAAACTGGATGCTAATTCACAAATCGTTAAATATATCCAACAATTCAAAGGAAAATCAGGTATTGTCTATTGCTTGAGTCGAAAAAAGGTAGAGGAAGTTGCTGAAACTTTGCAAGTCAATGGCATTAAGGCCCTCCCCTATCATGCTGGATTAGATGCAACTAGTCGAGCAAAACACCAAGATCTCTTTTTGATGGAGGAGGTAGATGTAATTGTGGCAACAATTGCCTTTGGTATGGGAATAGACAAACCCGATGTTCGATTTGTGATTCATCATGATATACCCAAAAGTTTAGAGGGTTACTATCAGGAAACAGGCAGAGCTGGTAGAGATGGTGGAGAAGGCAAATGCATAGCTTTTTACAGTTACAAAGACATTGAAAAATTGGAAAAATTCTTGCAAGGTAAACCTGTTGCTGAACAAGAAATAGGAAAACAATTAATATTTGAAACTGTTTCTTATGCCGAAACGGCCTTGTGTAGAAGAAAACAACTGCTGCATTATTTTGGTGAAAATTATGATGAGGAAAACTGCGGCAATTGTGATAACTGCCTTTCTCCTAGAGAAGAATTCAATGCTCAAGACGAAGTGGTCTTATTGATGGAGACCATCCTTGACCTAAAACAAAATTACAAAGCAAAATATATAAGCAGTTTCTTAGTGGGTGAGGTCACTAGTGAAATAAAATCACTAAGAAACGATGAACATTCTAGATTTGGTTCTGGGAAGAAACATGAGGCCGTTGTTTGGAACTCTATCATTCGGCAGTGCATTATAAAAAACCTCATTACCAAAGAAATAGAAAACTATGGAATCCTAAAAATCAGTCCGTCCGGTCATGATTTTCTCGAAAATCCTAAGGCCATTAGCATGGTTTCACCAAAAAAATACACTGATCCTGAAAACGGTATTGCAGTTGTTGCAAAAAATAAAGGAGGGAGTGCAGCTGATGAACAACTTTACAAATTGTTGAAAGACCTTTGTGTAGATGTTGCCAGAGATGAAGGACTGCCACCCTATGTCATTTTCTCTGAACCTTCGCTGGAAGATATGGCCACACAATATCCTATCAGTATGGAGGAGCTCACAAAAATTACTGGTGTTGGTCAAGGAAAAGCGCAAAAATTTGGGCAAGCTTTCATTGAGGCTATTAAAGACTATGTTGAAGAGAACGAAATCGAACGCCCAGATGATTTTGTAGTAAAATCGGTAGTCAATAAATCAGGATTGAAAGTCTTCATCATTCAGAGTATTGATAGAAAATTAAGTCTTGAAGACATTGCGGCGGCTAAAGGCAAAAAAGTTGACGATATACTTGAAGAAATTGAGCACATTGTCGCAAGTGGCACAAGAGTAAACCTAGATTATTGCTTGGGAGAGTTACTTGATGAGGAGTATCAAGAAGAAATCATAGATTATTTTAAGGAAACAGAAGTAGATTCCATAGAGGATGCAGTGGAAGAGTTTGATGGAGTATACTCTGAAGAAGAACTTAGAATGATGCGCATAAAGTTTCTTTCAATCATGGGCAATTAATCAAATTTCTTTAATTGCTTTTCAACTGAGGTTAGCTTCTCCGACTTTTCTTCCCAAATTTTCATAATTACCTCAAGTTCATCATTGTAGGTTTTCCAATCTGCGAGCAGTTGATTGTCCGAATATGCATCAGGTGCTTTCAAAGCAATGTTCAAGCCTTTCAATTTCTCCTCTAACTTTTCGATTTTGTTCTCGGCCTTGGAGATTTCTGATTTGAGCATTCTCAATTCCTTCTTGAAATTTTTCTTGTCCTGATAGTTGTTTTTGGAAATTGACTTACTCCCTTTTTTGTCAGAACTTACAGCTGTTGTTTTTTGTTCTTCCCATTCTGTGATACTTTCTGCGCGTTTTGAGGCAAGGAATTCATCGATACCACCCAAATGTTCTTTGACTTCTCCCTTTGAGAACTCAAACAATTTATCCGTTAAGCCTTTCAGAAAATCTCGATCATGTGATATAAGGATCATTGTGCCGTCATAACGCTTTAAGGCATCCTTTAAGATGTCCTTAGACTTAATGTCAAGATGGTTCGTAGGTTCATCAAGGATTAACAAATTAACAGGCTCTAGCAATAGCTTACACATAGCAAGCCTTGCACGTTCTCCTCCAGACAATACGGCTACTTTTTTTTCTGCATCTTCCCCAGAAAACAAGAAAGATCCCAACAAACTTCTTACCTTCTTTCTAACTTCACCCTTGGCAACGTCATCAATGGTCTCAAAAACTGTTTTATTTTTATCGAGTATTTCAGCTTGATTTTGTGCGAAATATCCAATCTTCACCTGATATCCTAGTTCAATTGTCCCTGAGGTTGGTTGCTCTCCAATCACCAATCTAGAAAATGTTGATTTTCCTTCACCATTCTTGCCAACCAAGGACACCTTCTCCCCTCTTTCTAACATTAGATTTACTTGATCGAACACAAGTTTGTCGTCATACTCTTTTTTTAAATCCTTGACAGTAATTGTAACCTTACCACTGTGTGGCGCCGGAGGAAATGAAAAACGCATACCACTTGTGTCTTCTTCTTCCACCTCAATCTTATCCATGCGTTCAAGGTGTTTTATTCTAGATTGTACTTGAACTGCTTTGGTGGCCTTTGCTCTGAATCTTTCAATAAATCGTTCAGTATCTTTTATTTGCTTTTGTTGATTTTGATAGGCGGCAAGTTCCTGCTCTCTTCGCTCTTGACGCAATTGCAAATACTTCGTGTAGGGAGCTTTATAATCATACACTTTGCCCAAACTTATTTCAACTGTGCGCTTTGTGAGGTTGTCAAGAAAGGCTCTATCGTGTGAAATAATTACTACTGATCCTGCATACGTTTTTAAAAAATCTTCTAGCCATTGAATAGACTCGATGTCCAGGTGATTTGTCGGTTCATCCAGAAGGAGCAAGTCAGCGTTGCGTAAAAGGATCTTTGCCAGTTCTATACGCATCCTCCACCCTCCACTAAACTCATCGGTGATGCGTTCAAAATCTGAAGCAATGAATCCTAACCCCAATAGGATTTTTTCTACTCTCGCTTCAATGGTAGAAGCATCCAGTAGACCCAACTCCATGTTGAGATCATTTAACTCATCCAATAGCTTCAAGTAGTCTTCAGATTCATAATCTGTCCGAGAGGCCAATTCGTGGTTGATGCGCTCTATCCTCGATTCAATTTTAAGGTTGTTTTCAAAAGCACTTTCTGTTTCTTTCCAGACTGTTCTGCCAGAAATAAAGTCCATGTCTTGAGGCAAATATCCAACAGTTAGACCCATCGGTTTTGATACTGTGCCTGAATCAAGTGCTTGTAATCCAGCCAAGGTTTTCAACATGGTTGATTTTCCAGCACCATTGCGTCCCACTAAACCAATCCGATCTTGTTTGTTAATGATGAAAGAAATCTCGTTAAAAATTGCTCTATCAGCGAAAAAAAGACTTGCATTATTTACCCCAACCATAGCGTGCAAAAGTACCAAAGCATCCTTTCAAAAAAGAAGACATTTGTAGTCATGAAAAAAAACATCATTGTTCCAAGAACAGCCCATTATTACATTCAAATTCCAGAGCTAAAAGTTCAAAGAGTTTTGTATGTCATTCATGGCTATGCTCAAAAAGCGAGTGACTTCCTGAAAGAATTTGGCTATCTTAAAAAATCAAATTGTTTGGTGATTGCTCCAGAAGCTTTGTCGAAATTTTACAACAAAAAGGGAGAAGCTGTTGCAAATTGGATGACCGTACATCAAAGATTGGATGAAATCAACGATTATGTTGGCTATTTGAATCAAGTACAGGATGAAATACTGCAAGAATATGGCAAACTTACAACTGCTGCTCTAGGATTTTCACAAGGCACTTCTACTCTTATGCGTTGGTGCATGAAATCTAAACTTCCCATGACACATCTCTATTTATGTTCAGGCAGCATTCCTCCAGAAATGTCCAAGGAAAATGTCAAACACTTCAATGGCCAATTGCACTTTTATTATGGAAATAAGGACAAACTATTTCCGCTTGAAAAAGTCAAGCTTCAATTAAAAAAATTAGCATCTATTGAGCTAAATTTTATTGAGAAGCCTTTTGAAGGACGACATGAAATTTCTGAATTTTGCAAAAAAGACATTATTGCGACAACTCAAGTCGACCAATAATGTATTTTCTTGCGGGCAAAGTTTGAAGAATACCTCTCGATAGCATAAAGAGTGTAAGGCATAACCAAAGACCGTGATTGTTAAATCGATCGACCAAAAGGTAATAGAACATAAAAAACGATAGCGTCGAAATCAACATGGTGTTCCTCATCAATTTGGTTGCAGATACTCCCAAATAAATGCCGTCCCAAATAAATGCAAATGCATTGATAATGGGCGCAATTATGAGCCAGGGCATATATACGCCTGCTATGTCAATGACATCCTGCTTATTTGTGAGTAAGGATAGAATTTGCTCACCAAAAAGCAGAAATAGCGCGCTGAAAAATATACCTACACCCAATCCCCAAAACATCAATTTCCTTATGGATGAAATAAAAGAGCTTCGATCGCCCAATCCAAAGTACTTTCCGCTGATCGATTCTGCAGCGAAAGCAAAGCCATCAATTCCGTAGGCAGAGATGGTAACAAACTCAAGCAACAAAAGATTTGCTGCACCCAATGTTTCATTCAACAGAGCAGACTTTGCCTTAAAAAATGAAAGCACCGCCAGCAAACACATTGTTCGAATAAAAATATCAGTATTGATTTTCACGTACTCTAACCAACTCAATTGGTCTGGTGATTTATGAATTCCTAAGGAGAAAAAGTTCACTCGATATTTCCGTTTGATTAGTTGCCAAGCAATGATGCATCCTACTATTTGCGCTACCAATGTGCCATAGGCTATCCCTTCTACATCCAATTGAAAATACAACACCAATAATACACTCAACAATACATTGACAACGTTTACAACAATGGCGATGAAAAAGGCTGACTTGGAATCTTGCATTCCCAAAAGCCAACCTGTCAACACAAAGATGGAAATGGTAAATGGTGCAGCATAAATGCGAATGAAAAAATATTTAGAAATGAGCCCTATATATGTGGGATCTACCTGTAGCAAGAGCATACTCGATTCGAATATTACATTGGACAAGAGTATTAATAAGCCTCCTCCTCCTAGGGCAATCATTAAGCCTCGTTTAAGAAAAATAAGGGTAGCTGCTTTATTGTCTTTTCCAAAATTCTGTGCAACCAAACCTGTAGTTCCCATCCGCAGAAAACCGAAAGCCCAATATATGATGTTGAAAACTACAACCCCTAAACCTATTGAAATGATGTGACCTTTAGTGGGAATATGCCCCATTAAACCCATATCCACAATACCCACAAGTGGAACCGTCAGGTTCGTAAGCACATTTGGGATTGCGAGCTTGAGTATCTCTTTATTCATACAAAAAAAGCCGTCCTTAATTAAGGACGGCTTTGCTCAGGTAATTCTTAAGATTAATATTGCCACAAATCATGCTCGAACATGATGATTTCATCTTCTATTCTTCTTGCCTCTAACAAGCGATCTACATTTTGTGTATAAGCATCCAATATTCTGTTGTCGTAAACATTCGTTTCTTGACGGATGTAACTTGAGAATTGGCGCTTTCTAAAGTAATCCTCAAAGGTAACTCTTGCACCATCGTTGCTCGCATTGTATACTTCATGATTTGCTAACACATAGCGTGCTTCAGGAAAATAGATCCAAAACAATCCTTTCAAGCCTTTGAAGTTTCCGTCTCCATCCAATTCGTTGACTATAGGCAATAATCCTATGATTCTTACTTCCATGACCGAACGTTCACGATCAAAAAACCAATCCTCTTTGATCCAATATTTCGCAATGTCAACGCCACCAATTGGCTCTTGTATAACTACCTCATTCAATGCGCCTGTATTAAGATCCTCTTCAAATGTTACAATCTCTCTTGACAATTTAGCAAAGGCATCTGCTTTTGTTAATTCTACGGCAAAATCCTCACTTTCGTATGGTGTCAATGTGCCCTCATCTACCCCTTGCTTAATAATATCATATAAACTCATTCTCTTGTATCCAATTTCATTGATTGGAGAAGTTGGATAATAGAGGGAGTGGTTCATTTTTTCGCGGATATCGATTTCTCTCCATACCCTTTTGTAATACATCACATCTGCCTCTCTCAAGTGCGTATAAGGAACCACTCTACGGGTCGGAGCAGTTTCTTTGATGAATGCACCGTCCAACACCTTGTTTTCTTGCGCTTCAACCAAGAGTGTCAAAGCAAACAATACACCAAGAAAAGATATTTTTAGAATAGTTCTCATAATCTTTTAGTTTGATTAAATAACCTTAAAGTTTACAGGCGCTAATGTCACTGTCCGACCATCCGGCATTTTCACCTTGATGTCTTCGAAGAATACTTTTGAATTTCTTTTAAGACTTCCAAGTTTTGTTTTTACCTCTGAATTGAATGAATTACCGTTTACCGATACTTCTTCCAACAATCCATTGCTTGCCACATATCCCATTTTAAAGGAAGATACCACTACAGAAACCTCGAAATCAAAATTGTCCATTGCAGCACGAATTCCTGAAGCTGCCTTCAATGCAGCACCTTTGATGTTTCCACCTGATTTACCACCAATACTGGCCTCAGGTTTTGGTATTTGCTTCACGCGAAAATCCATGCTTCCCATGCTCTTACGCTCTCCTTGTACCTCTGCATTCACACTCACCTTGGCAGTTCCTACCTTACTTGGACGTACTACCCAACCATCAGATTTCTTTACAATGCTTCCATTAGAGATGGATGCCTGAATTTTATCTTTTGCAACACCTGATGCTGAAATGTCAACTGGGTTGTCTACACCAATATAGAATACATTCATCTTGGTCGCAGAAATAGTTGTACTCGGTGAAGCCACCTTATAATCAAAGTTGAAGAAATAAGGATCAAGCTTTTTTGTTGCCGGATTCTTGATTCGTATTACACCTTCATATGCAAAATCTCCATTTGATTTGGCAGGAATCTTCAAATATCCTTTGCCATCTTTCACTTCAAGTTCTACACTGTCGCCCACAACTTGGTTTGTTGTTGAATCAATTTTGTCTCCTATAGAAACAATTGGATTTTGCGTACTGTCAAATGCAGCCAAAAAGACTTCAGCTCTAAAGGTATCGCCTGTAATTACATAATTGGAAGGGGAAATCACGGCTGCTTCCAATTTATTGAATTTAAATGAAGCTGCATCCACCGATGAATATAAGTACTTGATCACATCAGACTCAGCATTGCGAACGTCAGTCTGAATCTTGGTTAAAATGGTGATGGTGGCAGCAGAAGGAACACCATAAAAATTGTATGAAGCCCAATTTTCTACAACCCCTGCTGCATTTTCTCTGACATCAAAAGAAAAAGTCTCTTTCAATGCCTGTGCAATTGCTGATTTATCGTCATTTACGATGGTTAACAATTGATCTCTGTAGGCCTCCAACTTTTCCTTTAGCTCTATAGCAGACATTGGTCCTGTTTTAGGATTTACTGCATCGCCTCCAATCAAAAGGTTAGTTGGAAAAAGGTAGTTGTCTTTGACTTTAACATGCTTTAGGTTCACAATTGTATCTTCCCCAAGTTGATTCTTCCCCATAATTTTATCTTTGGGAATTGTAGGTTCGATACCTCCAATAATCTCAACTTTAATCAAGTCAATGTGACTTACGATTTCATTCGCAGTTTTTTGTACCTCTTGTGCTTTTTTCCAATAGGGACCAACTTTTGTTTGATTTTCATTGAAAGACGCCACAAAAGCATCGTATTGATCGTTGTTTTTCTCCTTAAAGTTGTGCTTGGTTTTTTCTAAACCATCATTCACTGTAACAAAAGCATCAAGTATGTCTTTTGATACATTCATCGCCAAAAGTGCGGTGAGTACCAAGTACATCATACCAATCATTTTCTGCCGTGGTGATAATTTGCCTCCTGCCATGGGTATCTATTTATCTTTTAGTATTGGTATAAGTTATGCTTAATTGTTCACATTCGCTGGAGCATTCATACCAGCGTTCATAGCGTTCAACATATTACCATAAATGGTATTCAATGAGCTTAAATTCTTGGCAAGCTCACTTATGTTAGCTTTGTATTGTTCAGCACTAGTAACAGAACTTTGTAGGTTGTCAAGCAGGCCTTCAATTCCTTGGTAGGCTTGGTTGCTCGCTTCTGTATGTTGCATGGCTGATTTCAACTGCAATTCATAAACGTTGTTTAGCTCACTTAATTTCGCACTGATTCCTTTCAAATTGTCTGTATAATTTCCACTTTCTTCTGCAGACACAGTTAGTCCAGTCAATGTTTCAGAAGCTTTCTCATAGGTTTCTGAAAGACTGTTCATTTTTGTGGAGGCATTTTTTATATTCCCTACAAACTCTTCAGTGGCAGCAGATGCGTCAGATATATTGTTCAATTTCGATGTATGGTCGGCTAAGTTTCTAAATCCGGTACCAAGACTTTCAATCAATTCAGGGCCTATTTTTGCTTCTTCCAACATTGCATCCATTTCTTGAGCAGCAGATCTTCCTTTTGAGGCTGCTGTGAGTTCATCCTCTTCAATTCCCGCTAATTCAGGGTAAGCTAGAGTCCAGTCAACTTCACTGTGTGGTGGTTCGAAAGCGGAAACGGCAAAAATTAATGCCTCTGTTCCTAATCCAACAATTAGCATTGCAGATGCTCCTGGCCAGTGTTCAATTTTAAACAAAGCGCCAATAATTACAACAGATGCTCCAAGACCGTAGAGTAGGCCCATTATTTTTTTACCTTTTTTGGTCTCGAAAAGAAATTGTACTATTCCCATGGATTTAAATATTTAGATTGATTATTGATTAAAAATGATTGATTATTAATACTCTTCATTGTTCTCAGGACGGCCTAAGTAAGACATTACATTTCTAAAGCCGATATAGCATTTAGCAGTATCCTGATATTCATAAGTTCTAGAGCCATTGTGCAAGTAATAGGCAACATCTTTCCAAGAGCCACCACGAATTACTTTTCGTTTCAGAGAAGGTGGATCTGAATCTTTTGCTTCATAAGAATAATCCATGTTAAGATCATGTGCAAAGTCGTAAGCAGCTTCGTCAAACGCATTACTTGTCCATTCAGCCACATTTCCTGCCATACAGAATAAACCATAATCGTTCGGATTGTAGGCATATGCTTTTACAGTCTGTAGTCCCCCATCATCCACATAATTGCCACGCATAGGTTTAAAGTTACCTAAGAAACAGCCTGCTGTATTTCGGATGTACGGACCCCCCCATGGGAATTGATTATTGTCTAAACCGCCTCTTGCTGCCCATTCCCATTCTGACTCAGTTGGTAGCCTAAAATATTGAACATCTTGCATTCTTCTTCTTCTCAAGAAACTATTGAGCAATTGTGTTCTCCATATAGAAAAAGCTCTTGCTTGTTTCCAACTCACACCAACTACAGGATAATCATCGTAAGCTGGATGCCAGAAGTATGAATTTGTCATTGGCTCATTGAACGCATAGCTAAAATCGTGAACCCAAGCAAGTGTATCAGGATAAACATTGATTACATCAGACTTTATAAAAATAGAACGGTCAATCTGACCTTGCTCTCTATTTTTTCTAGCAGCTGCAGAACGGTAATTAATCCAGAAATATTCGTAGTTCAATTTACGCGTATCCAATTGCTTTATGTTGTAAAAGCGCTCGTAATCGGGCAAGAACATCACCTCCAAAGCTTCTTTAGTTTCAATTTCTCTCCACTCTATGCGAGATTGCCAATTAATTGTTGGCGGATCAATGTCCTCACCATATACATTTATGGTATTTAGGTACTCTTCCTCACTAACCTCTTCTCCAAGGATTCGACGTGCAATTGAATCTTTTACCCAAAATACAAATTGACGGTATTCGTTATTTGTGATCTCGGTTTGATCCATGTAGAAAGAAGCCACAGAAACAACTTTTGTCTTTGACAAACGCGCTCCGGGAACATCTTGGTCTGTATTCCCCATAGTATAACTACCTTGAGGAATCAGCAACATGCCATAAGGCACGGGTTGATACCAATCAGGGCGTCCCTGTACACCTATTAACTCACCATTCCCTTGATCACATGCTGTGAGGGTGGCAATTAACACTAATAATATAAAGGTCAATTTTTTCATGGCCTAAAATTTTAAGCAAAGCATTTCTACTCCACATATTATTGGAACTTGCAAGTATACTTTATTTTTTTCTAAAAGTTTCAAATTATTGTAAGTTACCAATTATAAGAATCTAACACTTTTGTACCGTTGTAGCTTTTCTTTTTGTTTTATTTTATAACAGTAGTTAATAAAAAACTCAACGCTACCATCATTATAATCCCTCAATTCACCAGTGCTAAAATCATAAGCTGCCCCTATTTTTATGGGCTTTAAAAATGGATCATTAAGAATATTTTCAAACTTAACACCTGATAAAAGCGAAATGGCATTTTGTCCTGTTCTGTATGAAACGCCACCCCAGAATAAATTATTGTACATAACATTTGTATTAAGGTCAACAATAGTAGAAACTCCATCACTTTTAGCAAATACTGAGGGCTGCAATTCAAGAGTAGCTGAGCCAACATTCATTTCATAATTGTAACCAGCCATCACGTAATTTGTTCTTACCTGTTGATATGTAAGTGCAGACTTAATGCCATCTACAGTTGTTGAGGCAGCATTAAGTTCTGCTTGATTGAGATGAGTTACCGATAAACCAACATATAAGTTTTTAGTGTAATAATATAAGCCAGCTCCTAAATCAAATGACAAGGTACCTACTTCATCGTTAGGAATGTCTGGATCTTCAGTTCCGTCACCTTCTGGACTTATCCAATTCGCATTGATTGATTGATTAAACAAGCCAGGTTCTAACCCAATTGCCAACACTCCTTGATTGATTCTGTGATGATAAGCGATTGCACCTTTCACGTTAAGCGATGTTATTGGACCAATATTGTCTTGAATTACGGTAAGACCTGAACCCATTTGATACTTTCCTCTGAAAACGTTGTAGTTACCTTGCACTGAAAATACATTGGTAGTTGGATTGTCATTAAAACCCAACCATTGTTCTCTTGAAAGAAGTGTTGCACAAATTGAATTTGATGAACCGGCATAGGCTGGATTAATTGCCAATCGATTATACATATTCTGAGTGTATTGAGGATCTTGCTGAGCATTAACTTCTGCAAAACAAACAAGGGATACAACAATAAGTAGAAGTCTTTTCATAGTAACGGTTCGATCGTATATCTCGTTAAGGTTAATTTTCGTGGCCTAAAATACTTAAAAAATAGTTACCTCCTATCAAAAATATGTCAAACAAACCCAAATTGAAATGTTAATTTATTTCAGTTTTTGGAATGTTTGAAACCACCTTTCTGGAAACTCGCCTTCCATAGCAATCTGATATTCGTTGTAGGTGCAAGGCAACATAAGATGTCGTTTGTAACGCTTACTTATGTTAGAATGATAGGGCACTTCCATCCACCATCGATCAGATTTTGGACTCTTGTAAAATACGATGTTCTCATTGTGTGATTCTAAATAGACCGTGTATTTCGTATACTCTTTTTTGAGGGCCTTTGGAAAATCATTTAAACGATTGTAATACCCATCAACAAAATGCCAAACAATCTGTGCAACTAAATGAGCTGTTGCACCTTGTATGTCTAATTCAGGATTAAAATCAAATAAGCCAAAAGACGTTAACTTATCACTCATTCCTGCATATTTAGACAATTGACAAGCCTGAGAAGCTGTATATCCGTTGGGTGATGATAACTTATTGCCAGGGGCAAATTGTTGGGCTATTGAATTAAGATTGAAAGAAACAAAATCTGCATTTCGCAAAATCGGTTCTGCGTTCTGAATGTTGACAGTGATTTGTCCAAGACGATAATTGTCAAAAAACAACTCTTTCAAGAGTCGCAATTCGTCTTGATCAACAAAGTAGGATTGGTACCCAATGTTACTGAAATTGAATAAATTGTTTGGTTGATGAAAAAGAATTTTACTGAGGTAATTTTCCGAATTTACTTGATCGTCTGATTCTCCTAACGGAAAAGAGGCATCAATCGACACCAGGTTGACAGTTTGTTCATTCTCAGAATATGTCAGATAATTTGCGTACGTTAAATCAGCACTGCCGCCAATAATGATTGGAATAGCATCATGCCTCATGATTTCAGTAATAACTTCTTTAACAGCAAAGTAGGTATCCATTGCTGTATTCCCTGCTTGAAGTGTCCCTAAATCAAGAATATTTATTTGATAGTCTCCCTTATGCAATCTGTAGAGATAATCCCGATAGAACTGTCCTGATTTTGCTGTGCCTTTATTGCCATTTGAATTACGATCTTCTGCAACATCAAACAAAACCAAATCAACATCTTTTAAACTCTCAACATTCTTTTTTATATGAGCACCTAATTGATTTTTCTTAAAAGAATTCCGATCAAAAGCATTTGTATTCGGGACCGATTTAAAGTATTGATCAAACTCCATTCTTTATTTTTTTGTTCTTCGTCCTCTTCTTTTCTCAGGAGCAGCTTCCGCCAATTGTCGACATTCTTCGAGTGTTAATTCCTCAGGAACTTTATCTTTCGGAATCTTAACATTTTTCTTGCCAGCTTTGATGTATGGTCCATACCTACCATTCAGTACTTGTATACTAGAATCCTCATCAAACACTTTTATGAATTTGTTCTTCTCTTGTTCTTGTTTTTCTTTAATGAGCTCAATTGCACGTTCTTTTGTCACACTTAAAGGTTCGTCGCCTGCATCTTTTTTTAAGGATACAAATAGGTTGTTCCAACGCACATATGGACCAAAACGACCAATGGCCGCAGTGATCTTTTTGTCTTCGTATTCACCAACTTCGCGGGGAAGTTTAAACAACTCCATGGCTTCTTCAAAGGTAATAGTCTCAATACTCTGATCTTTTAACAAAGAAGCAAACTTTGGTTTCTCTTCGTCTTCTACTTTCCCAATTTGAACCATTGGGCCAAACCTTCCAATTCTAGCAAAAACTTCCTTGCCACTCTTCGGGTCTATTCCTAACAGACGTTCTCCTTTTGCGCGATCTGCATGTTCCAAGGTTTTTTCAACGTTCTTGTGAAATGGGCCATAAAATTGGTTGATCATTTTATTCCACACTAGTTGACCGGCTGCAATATCATCAAATTGCTTTTCTACATTGGCAGTAAAACTATAATCCATGATCTTGTCGAAATGCTCTGCCAAAAAATCTGTCACAACCGAGCCTATGTCTGTAGGAAACAACTTATTCTTTTCTGCACCGGTACGTTCAGTTCGGGCCTCCTCATTAATTCCTTCATCATCAAGTATCAGTACTTTGTATGTTCTCTCCTCCCCTTCTCTACTTTCTTTTACTACATAGCCTCTTTTTTGTACTGTTGAAATGGTTGGTGCATATGTTGATGGTCTACCAATTCCCAATTCCTCTAATTTTCTTACCAGACTTGCTTCTTGATATCTAGCAGGGTGTTTAGTAAATCTTTGTGTAGCCTCTATTTTAATTCTATCCAGACCTTCGCCTTCAATAAGTTTTGGCAACATTCCTTCTTGTGCCTCCTCGCTTTCGTCATCTGTAGATTCTAGATATACCTTTAAAAACCCATCAAATTGTAGCACCTCACCTTTAGCAGAAAAGTCATATTCTGAAGATGAAACATCTATTGTTGCGGTTGTTCGCTCAATTCTAGCATCTGCCATTTGAGACGAAATTGTCCTTTTCCATATAAGTTCATACAATCGACTTTCTTGACTATCGCCCTTTAAAGAAGGAACGCTTAAATCAGTTGGTCGTATAGCCTCGTGAGCTTCTTGCGCACCTTTTGATTTTGTAGAGTATTGTCTGCTTTTTAAATACTCCTCTCCATATTCAGATTTAATATGACTTGCGGCCGATTGCAAGGCAAAATCGGATAGGTTTACAGAGTCTGTTCTCATGTAGGTGATTTTTCCCGCTTCATATAGTTTCTGTGCTACTAACATTGTTTGTGCAACAGAATACCCCAGCTTTCTACTTGCTTCTTGTTGCAAGGTAGAAGTTGTAAAAGGTGCAGTTGGTGATTTCTTTGCAGGCTTTTTGACCACCGATTTAATGCTGAAACTAGAATTAGAACATTCTTCTAAAAATGATTTCACCTCATCGAAACTGTCAAATCTCTTGCTTACCTCGGCTTTAAATAGACTGCTGGAACTGTTCTTGAAATTGCCTTGAATTCGGAAAAACTCAGAAACATTGAAGGCTTTTATCTCACGCTCCCGTTCAACGATTAAACGCACGGTGACTGATTGAACACGACCTGCTGAGAGTGACGGCTTTACTTTTTTCCATAAAATAGGAGACAATTCATATCCTACCAATCGATCCAATACTCTTCTTGCTTGCTGAGCATCTACCAAATTCTTATTTACACTCCTAGGTTTCTCGATCGCTTTTTGAATTGCATTCTTTGTAATCTCTGAAAACACAATCCGTTTGGTTTTCGATTCATCAAGATGCAAAGCTTCAAGCAAATGCCAAGATATGGCCTCTCCTTCTCGATCCTCATCAGTAGCTAACCAAACAATCTCAGCTTTTTTCGCCAATTTCTTTAATTCAGCGACTACCTTTTTTTTGTCATCTGAAATAATGTATTCTGGAGTATAACCGTTTTCAATATCTATAGATATCTTTTTACCCGGCAAGTCTCTAATGTGACCAAAACTCGATTTTACGGTGAAGTCCTTTCCTAAAAAACCTTCAATGGTTTTGGCTTTGGCTGGAGACTCTACTATGACTAAATTTTTTGACATTTACTCTAAATTTTGACGCTAAAAATGACTAAATTCAGCAGACAAATAAAATCAATATTTATTTAGCCCTCAATTTTAGTGTCTCATTTAAGCTGCAAACAAAGCCCATTTGTTAAAAATTAATCAGTTCTAGTAATTGCATTTAGTTGTATGCCATTTTGTCATTCATTCGCATTTTTGGCTAATTTTGCTGCCTTTGACAATAATGACATGAGTGAAGTTACAACAAAGACCATCGAAGAGGAAAGACAAGGTGAAGCATTAAAAAGGCATGCTAAGAAAGATGTCAAGTCTAGTCGCAATGTTTACATTGAAAGTTACGGTTGTCAAATGAATTTTTCAGACAGCGAAATCGTCGCCTCAATACTAGAGGAATCTGGTTATACCACGACGACCAATATTTATGATGCTGATGTCGTTTTTGTGAATACATGTTCAATTCGTGAGAAAGCAGAGCAAACTGTCAGAAACAGATTGGGCAATTTTAATAAGATTAAGCGTCGAAAACCTGAATTGATCATAGGAGTTCTAGGGTGCATGGCTGAAAGACTTAAATCAAAATTATTGGATGAAGAAAAACTAGTAGACATTGTGGTGGGCC
Source organism: Verrucomicrobiota bacterium (assembly GCA_002713165.1). Lineage (GTDB taxonomy): Bacteria > Bacteroidota > Bacteroidia > Flavobacteriales_E > Vicingaceae > PAVT01. Next base: position 177 of record PAVT01000014.1, on the reverse strand, counting down.
CTGATTCTTATCGAGATCTGCCAAATTTAGTATCCGATGTAGACGATGGTAAAAAAGCAGTCAATGTCATTCTTTCAAAGGAAGAAACGTATGGAGATATAAGCCCGGTACGATTAGGTGGCAATGGTGTTACAGCATTTGTGAGTATCACAAGAGGGTGTGACAATATGTGCACAT